>CAZWED010000214.1:0-2338 GCA_964632645.1 uncultured Ferrimonas sp.
TTTAGGCCCAGTGCGCGACGCAGGCAAGGGCAGGGCGGAGATTTCGTCGATTGTGCAGACGCTTGGACCCAAGGCGAGTGGCATGTGCGACAATGCGCGGGTAAGAGAGAGGAGCGCTGTGTGAACGACACCAACTTTGACAGCCGGGCCCGCAAGTTTGCGGACAACATCTATGGCACCAGCAAGGGGCAGGTGCGCGAAGCGGTCTTGTGGCACCAGTTGCAGCATCGTTTTTTGCCCCGCCTGGCAGAGCGGAGCCCCATCCTGGATGCGGGAGGCGGACAGGGCCAGATGGCGCGCCGAATCGCTGAAGCCGGTCATCCGGTACTGTTGAACGATCTCTCGGCCGAGATGCTGTCGATGGCGGGCGTCCGGGCGCAGGAGAGTGGACTTGAAGACCGGTTTGAGTATCTTCAGGGACCGATACAGGCCTTGCCGGAGCGGATCCCGCAGCCTTTTGGCGGCGTGGTGTGCCACGCGGTGCTGGAGTGGTCGAACGACCCGCAGTCGGTGCTGGCGGCACTGGCGGCGTGCCTGGCCCCCGGTGGCCTGCTGTCGCTGGCGTTTTTCAACTACCTGGGGGCGGAGTTCCACAATTTGGTGGCCGGCAACTTTGATAACCTCGGGGAGGCGATGACCAGCCGAAAAACCCGCCGGGTTAGGATGGTGCCGCACTCACCACTGAAGAACGAAGTGGTGATTGACTGGGTCCAGCAACTGGGCCTGACCGTCGAGCATCAATGCGGTGTGCGGGTGATCCACGACTACCTGCGGGATAAAACGCAGCAGCGAACCCACCTGGAACGCCTGATAGAGCTGGAACTGGCGTACTGCGACAAGCCCCCCTACAGGGAGATGGGCCGCTACACCCATCTGCTGATCAGCAAACCCGAATGAGCACCAAGAATAAAGCCGGCAGATAGCCGGCTTTGTTGTCTCAGGGGGCGCTTAACGCAAAGCCACCCGCACATCCTGAATGTATTTATTGCCGCTGAAAATCGGGTGGTCGACCAGATTGGGGTCCAGCGCGAAGCAGTCCTGATGCTCCTTGGGCAGGCTGTCGAAGGCGCCAATCACCTGGTACAGCCAGGCTTCCTCGGGCCACGACAGGTCGTGGTGCTTGAGGTACTCCAGGGCGGAAATCGGTTCGGCCCGGTCAATCGCCGCACAGTAGAAGCGATCCACATCCTGTTTCAGGCCATCATCACTGAGGGTGTAGTCCTCGGCCTGGGTCAGCGCAAACGCTTCGCCGTGGGCCAGTCGCGCGGCTTCCGCCTCGCGCTCCGGCCGACGCACCTGAGCGACCAGTTCCAGCAGCACCTGTTCCTCATCCGCCTGGGTGACGTCCACCGAGGCGGGCGCCAGAATGGCCTCAGACTGGTTGAACAGGGTGGGTACCTGAACCCGATCGAGGTGGGGACCCACGCGATAATCCGGATGCTGCTCACAGTGCAGCAGGAAGCCTTTCAGCAAGCGGGTGCGCCCCTGGATTTCGCGGAACCGGCCCAGCAGCGCCAGCAGGCGGCTTTGCACCACAGCCATCTCCTGAGTGCAGTCCACCAGGGTGTGTTGCAGACCCACCACCAACAGGCGTCGCAGCTCCCGGGCATCGCCGGCCAGCTCGGCCAGTTCATCAAAGCGGAACAGCTCCAGACTGGCCAGCAGTTCGATCACCTGATCCTGGGCCAGCCGGTTTTCCCGGATTTTGGCCTCGATGGTGCCGACGTAGCCGAACTCGTTATTGATGCGGGACCACAGGCTGCGAGTGGAATAACGCAGGCTCTCTTTCAGGCCGAACACCAACTCCTGTAGCGCTTCAAGGTGGACATCCGCAGCGGGGTAGTCGTGCAGATGCAGCGCTTCCTTATAGTGAGCCGCAAGGGTTTTCAGCGTCGCCAGTGCCGAGCCGATGTTGGCGTCCACCTGTCGGTTGCGCTCATCCTTCAGCGCCTCCTCCAGCATCTGCCGCACCGGGCGGGCCAGGCGCAGGGGTTCGTCCGGTGCGCCGCGGCGCAGGATGCCGTTCTGAATCAGCTTGTCGATCGCCTTGGCGTTCTCCTCATTGACCTCTGCAGTGCCCGCCACGTAGGTGTCCATCACCAGGCCGGAATGGCGGCTGAGCAGACTCAGGAAGCGTTTGCCAGCGTCATGCAGGTGATCGCTCACAACAGGGTCTCCTGTTTGGTCACTTCCGCTTTCTGCTCCAGGGCCAGGGATTCCGTCTCATCGATAAAGCGCAGCACCTCGTACAGGTACTCCACTTTGCCGGTGGCCTGGTAGATCTGCTTTTCGGCGTTGGGGCGCACCAGGTAACCCAGCTCGCACAGCCGCTTGAAGA
>CAZWED010000214.1:2348-6179 GCA_964632645.1 uncultured Ferrimonas sp.
CCCTCCACGCTGGTGGAGGTGGAGTTGAACAAGCGGAATCGGGCGATCTTGGCCAACTGCTCCGACAGGGCCGGCACATCCTCAATGGTGGTTTGCAGCTCGTTCAGGCGCACGCGAACGCCCTGCGCCAGCGGCTCGTCACCGGCGCCCGCCTCCTGCACCAGCACCATCCAGTGGACCAGCGGCTGCAGAGACTGGATCACTTCCTGAAACTGCTGGCCCAGATGGTCACGCTCCGATTCACCCAGGTCCTGGTAGCTGGCGAAGAACACGGTATCACCGGCGGCGCTGCTGACGCAGCGGTTAAGGACCGCCAGATGATCATCGACCTGTTGGCGCTTGGCTTCATTGGCCAGCAGCTCCCAACCCGCCTCGTCGCTGATCTTGCAGATGAACTCGCCCCGCAACAGGCTTTCGATAACACGTCCGGTTTCGCTTCTCATGCGGTGAGCTCCTCCTGCATGGCGCGGGCTTTCAGGCGCTCCGCGATGGGGCTGACTTTGGGTTGCACCACCTGCAGTTGGCGGGTGGTCTTGTTGATGATGTAGCGGTTCTGGAACAGGGCCAGCACCTCGGATTCCGGGTTGGGGAAGGCGCCCAATACGGCAATCCGGTTGTTTTCACAGGCGTCGAAGATCTTCTTCACGTTGCCGTGGTGCAGCGTGCCCAGCTCGTCGATGGGCCAGTGGATCACGGTGCCGGCATTACCCCGTAACAGGCGGGTAAAGGCCAGCAGGAACTTACAGAGGATCAGGTAGGCCATGCCGTGACTGGAGGATTCGTTGAGCTGGCGGTCAGTGCGGATCACCAGGTCAGAGTTGCCCTCCCGCAGGCGCAGTTCGATCTCCAGCAGCTTAGCGATGCTGCCGGACAGTGCCGCACGGCCGATCACTTCCAGTGCGCGACGCAGTCGCTGGGCGTACTCTTCACCCGGCAGACCGGCAAATCCCTGCGCCTGCCACTGCTGGTGGCTCTGGATAAAGGCGGTCAGCTCGTCCCAGAACTCCAGCTCACTGATGCGGGAGCGGATCTTCACTTCGGAGCCGGATACGCCGTCCAGGAACAGCTCTTCGCCCACCTCACGGGTGATCCGGGCGGACTGGGTGCCAATGCGCTTATCGATGTCAGCCAGAACGTGGTAGTAACTCTCCAGCTCCTTACCGAAGGTTTGGCCTGTGGTGCGCAGCACTTCCATACGGGAGGGCAGCAGGTGGTTCATCATGTACTGCAGGTGTGGCACCAGCTTCATGTGGTCCAGTTTGGCCACACCCAGCTCATTGTCGCTGTTGCTCAGACAGTCGCTGCGCCACTGCTCCCAGTTGGCGGCCAGTTCCGGACCGGCTTTCTGGCCGATCAGGCTGTCGAAGTGTTCAACCTGCTGCTTGATGACGGAGAGGTGCTGCTCCCGCGCCTGCAGCTTCTCCTGGGCCTCGCGCAGTCGCTCATCCAGCGGCGCGGTGGCGTAATCCTCCGCTTTGGGCTGCGCCGCCAGGGCCAGCTTGTTGAGAGCGGACAGCAACTGCTTAAGCTGTTCCAGCTGCTCGTTGGACCGGGTCAGGCGCTGTTCCGCCTGCTTCTGAGCGGCTTTCAGTTCGTCGCCCAGCGCCTTGTGTTCCCGCTGCAGTTTGGCCAGAACCTGGTCCAGCTCGAGGATCTCACGCTGGGCAACGGCCAGCTTGTCCTGCAGTTGCGGTTGTTCGAGGCTGAAGGGGCCTTTAAACCAGATCTGGTAGTCCGCCACCTTGTCGCGCATCGCTTCGGTGCGGCCGATCTTCTGATCCAACGCGTGGATCTGCTCCTTCAGGGCAAGGATCTGGCTGTCGTCGACACCGCGCTCTTTCAGTTCCGCCTGATACCAGCGCTCGCACTCGGCCAGCTCTTCGTTCTTCTGGGCACGACGGTTTGCCAGCTCTGCGGAGAGCTGGGTCAGCTGCTCGTCGATGTTGCCCAGGCGCTCCTGCCAGAACGCCTCCTTATCCATGCGGGCTTCCAGTTGCTGGGCTTTGAGGTCTTCGACGAAGCCCTCGTAGTCGCTCACCAGCTTTTTCAGTTCAGTCTGTACCGCTTTGAGCTGCTTCTCTGAGGCCAGTTTGCGCTCGGCGACCGCCGTTCGCAGGGCATGGGTCAGTTGCTTCTTCTCATCCAGCAGTCGGGCGTGTTGGCTCTTGGCGCTCTGGTACTGGGTCTGGGCCCGGATCACCGCCTCACTGGCACTTTGCAACTCCGCCTGCTGCGCTTCGATCCGCGCTTCCAGTTGGGCCTGCTCATTGCGGCACAACTCCAACGCCTGACGGGCCTGCTCGGCACGCTGCTCCAGTTGCTGCTCGTTCTGCGCGTAGTCGGGGGCGTCCAGGTTGCCCAGTTCCAGCTCGACGCCGAACAGGGCCGCGTCCTCCTTGCCCAGAGCGGGCTTGAGGTCACCCCGTTTCAGCAGTTCGGGGCGGATCACCTTGCCGATGGTGTGGATCCAGTCCGGTTTTTCCTGGCGCAGGAACCTGAGCAACGAGTGATCTTTGGGGAAACGCAGCTCGTCAATGGCGTCGTATTCGGACTGGCACTGGGTCTGACGTTGACGAAGCTGGCTCAGCTGTTCCTGCAGCGCCTGGCGCGCCTGGCGCTGGCGTTGCTCGGTTTCGCGGTGCTGGTCCAGAGTGTGCTCTGCCGCCTGCTGCTGTTGATACGCCTCGTCGATGCGGGCTTCCAGCAGGTCCAGCTGACGGCGTTCGTCGGTGCTGTAGCTGGCACTGTCGCAGGCCAGTTGCAGGCGTTGCTGTTCCAGTTCCAGGGTTTTCAGTTCCGCCTGGTGGCGCTGCTCGGCGGCCTGGCTCTGGCTGCGGAAGCCGTCTTCCAGCGCGCGGATTTCGTTCTGCTGCTGGCGCTGCAGGTCCGCTTGCTGGCCACGGGCCTGATCCTGGCGTTCCCGCAGGGACTCGATGGCGGCGTTGTTGCGCACTTCAATCTGGCCACGATGCTGGGTATAGGTGGCTTCGATGTCCGAGTGCTTTTCCGTCAGCAGGGTGTGGCGCTCCCGCAAGTCGTGCAGGTCGGCACGCCACTGGCCCAGGCGCTCCAGATCCCGGGCGGCAGATTCAATCTCCATCTCCAGCCAGGACTGGTGCTCGTTTTCGATCTGTTCCAGACGTTGTTCATAACTGTTGGCGTCGGAGCGGGCGTCCGCACGGCGATCTTTCAGCTCGCTGGCCTGGGCTTCAAACTCCCGAACCGCCTCTTCAAGCTGGGCCAGACACTCCCGTCGCTCACGCTGATGGGCCTCGATGGCCTCTTCCAGCAGGATCTTATCGCTGCCGAAACCGGCCTTCAGGGCGGCCAGTTCCTGTTCGCACATCAGGAAGGCGTCGTAGCGCTGCTCCAACTTGGCGAACTGCGGGCGGGTCTGTTCGAAGTGCTGTACCAGCTGGCTTTCGCGGATCCACTCGTCCACGCGATTGGCATTGAGGCGGGTTTGCGGGGTTTCCACGCCATCCTCTTCAAGGATGGCGGCGACCATCTGGCGAATGGTCTCCATTTTGCCCTCTTTGGAGTGAACGGCCCGAACCAGCTTCTCCATATGGCGCAGCGAGGCGTTGGCTTCGCACAGGGCAAAACGGGCAGCGCAGTCGCGCAGCTCCCGGCTGTTGGACGCGGCGTTCATCAGGCCACGGTCGTTCTGGATGATCGCCCGGTAGTCTTTGACCGAGGTGATCTGGTTGGACACCGCGACCCCCTGGTCGCGGAACACCTTACGCATTTCGCTGCTGGTGTGGCAGACAACCTTGTCCTCCTGGCGGGACTTGATGTAGTCCTCCATGTCGAACCCTTTGTCGACAAAGC
>CAZWED010000215.1:0-6154 GCA_964632645.1 uncultured Ferrimonas sp.
TTCTGATTCTGCCGATGCACCGCGTCCGCCTGCTGTTCGCTCATGGCGCGGTTGTCGGCGGCCCGGCTTTGCAGGCGTTCACAACCCGCCCCGATGCTGGTCACCATCTGGGCCAGATGCCCGATAAAGTGGTTGAGGCGATCCGACACCCGGCCCAGTTCATCCTGCCGCTCCACCGGCAATCGGCGGGTCAGGTCACCGTCTCCCTGGGTCAGCTCATGAATGGCCCGCTCCAACTGTTGCACCGGACGGAACAGCAGGCTGAGCAGCCAGGCGGTCAGCAGCGACACCACAAGGATCAGGACCAGGGTCAGCACCACCGCCTGTTCCATCATCGCCACACCCGCCGCCCGAGCGTGGGACTCGTCCAGCACCACCACCAGTTGCCAGTCGCTGCCCGGCAGGGAGCCGACCTGAACCAGCGCCGGTTCACCGCCCAGCGTCAGGGTCACCTGTTCGCCGCTGGCCATCAGCTGGTCCAACAGCGCCGGAGTCAGCTCCGGGTGCAGTTGGGTGAGCGGTTGCAACAGGGCGCGGGTATCCCGATGGGCCAGCAGGCGCTCGTCGCTGTCCACCAGCAGCAGTTGCCCCTCTTCTTGCGGCAGGGCAGCGACCGCCAGCCGGGCAATGGCATCCAGCGTGATGTCGGCGGCGATCACCCCCTCATGCCCGCCGAGGAAGGGGGCGGCGATGCTGAGTACGGTCTGGTCGGCACCGCTGGCGTCCCGGTAGGGGGCGGTGATGATCATCCCCCCCTTCGCCATCGCCTGCTGATACCAGGGACGGGCTGTCACGTCGATGCGCGGCGGGACGTTATTGAGATCGTCCCAGACGATCTCCCCTTCGGCGTACCCCGCATACAGGCGGTTGATGTCGGCGGTTTCGGCCAGCAGGTGGTAAACCTCCGGCTGCAGATAACGCTCCGCCAGCACCCCGGACAGCGCCATCACCGTTCTCGCCCGCTGGCTGAGCCAGCCATCAAACTGTTGCTGGAAGTTGCTCAGCAGATCCTGGCTGCGTTGCTGGATCTGGGTCTGCTGTTCCGCCTGGTAACGGTGCAGCAGCAAGCCGGTCAGGGTCACGCACGCGGCGATCACGACCACGGCAATAAAGGCTTGCAATCGGTGCTTCAGACTCATGGGTTGGTGTTCTTATCGAGTTGAAATAGGAGGGCAAATTCGCGGCGATCATCCCTCAATGGGGGGAAATAGCAAGGGGCGCAAGGCGGTGTGCGCAAAAAAGGGGCGGCGGGATCACAGAACCCGCCGCCCCTTCATACTGCTCCTACCAGCTCGCCGGTTGGCTCAGATTTCGTAATGCAGACCACACTCCCGTTTCAGCCCCATGAAGCGGGTTTCCTCCTCCGTCATCCCCAGTTCAAGCGGCCGACTGGAGTGGACATCACCCACCGAGACATAGCCCTGCTGCCACAGCGGGTGGTAGGGCAGATCGTGGCGCTGGAGGTAGTAATGCACCTGGCGGTTGTCCCAATCGAGGATCGGCAACAACTTGAAGCGTCCCGAGCGGACGTCGAGAAACGGCAACTCGGAACGACTGCTGGCCTGCTCCCGACGCAGCCCGGCAAACCAGCTGCCAACCCGAAGCGCTTCCAGCGCTTGCTGCATCGGCTCCACCTTGTTGCGCCGGTTGTAGCGGTCCAGCCCGTCCAGCCCCTGCTCCCACTCGCGGCCATAGCGCGCTTCCTGCCAGGCCGGTGACAACGGCGAGCGAAACACCTGGAGATTGAGGTCCAGCCGCGCCGTCAGTTCGTCGATAAAACGATAGGTTTCCGGGAACAGGTGGCCGGTGTCGGTCAGGATCACCGGCACATCGGGCTTCTGCTCGGTCACCAGCTTGAGCATCACTGCCGCCTGAATGCCGAAGCTGGAGGAGAGCGCGTGTTCGCCGGGGAGATTTTCCAGCCCCCACGCCACCCGCGCTTCTGCCGACAGCCCCGCCAGTTCCTGATTCAGGTCGGACAGGGTTTGCCGGCTCTCAGGGGCATCGGGGCGGGCCAGCAGATTCTGCAATGCCTGGCTTGCCATGATTCCGCTCCTTAGGCGTAAAAGTCCTGTTTGGGAATGATCACCGGGGCGACGATTCCGGCCCGCACCACAAAGTCACCAAAGCGCTCGTCCTGCTCCCGTTCGGCCACCCAGCGGCCAATCAGCGTGTCCAGTTCGGCAAACAGGGTGTCCTCATCCACGTTCTCGCGGTAGAGCTTGGGAATGCGGGTGCCGTTGTGGTTGCCGCCCAGATGGAGGCTGTATTTGCCCGGCCCCTTACCCACCAGACCCACCTCCGCCAGCATGGCGCGGCCACAGCCGTTGGGGCAGCCGGTGACCCGGAAGATGATCGCCTCTTCACCGATGCCGTGTTGCTGCAGCAGGGCTTCCAGCCGGTCCACATAGTGGGGCAGCACCCGCTCCGCTTCCGCCATCGCCAGCGGGCAGGTGGGCAGGGAGACGCACGCCATGGCGCTCTGGCGCTGGGCGGTGTGCCGGTCGTCGATCAGGCCGTGGGTACGCGCCAGGGATTCGATCGCCGCTTTGTCCCCGGCCTCTACGCCCGCCACGATCAGGTTCTGGTTGGCGGTCAGGCGGAACGTCCCCTTGTGGACGGCGGCAATGGCCGCCATGCCGGTTTTCAGCGGCTTGTCAGGGAAGTCGAGGATGCGGCCATTCTCGATAAACAGCGTCAGGTTGTGCTTGCCATCGATGCCGGCCGTCCAGCCGAAGCGGTCCCCCCGATGGGTCAGGGTGTAGGGGCGGGCCGGCTCAAACGTCCATTGGGCCCGACGCTCCACCTCCGACTTGAAGGTGTCCAGACCGACGCGATCCAGGGTGTACTTGGTTTTGGCGTTCTTGCGGTTCACCCGGTTGCCCAGATCCCGCTGGGTGGTGACCACGGCCGCCGCCACCTCCAAAGTTTTCTCCAGCGGCAGAAAGCCAAACTCGTCGGCGGTACGTGGGTAGGTGCTCTGGTCCCCGTGGGTCATCGCCAGTCCGCCACCCACCAGCAGGTTAAAGCCCACCAGCTTGCCCTGCTCGGCAATGGCCACGAAGTTCATGTCGTTGGCGTGCAGATCCACGTCGTTGTGGGGCGGCACCACCACGGTGGTTTTGAATTTTCGGGGCAGGTAGGTCTTACCCAGGATCGGCTCCTCTTCGGTGGTTTCCACCTTTTCGCCGTCCAGCCAGATCTCGGCGTAAGCCCGGGTACGGGGCAGCAGGTGCTCGGAGATCTTCTTAGCCCACTCGTACGCCTGAGCGTGCAGTTCCGACTGCTCGGGGTTGGAGGTGCAGAGCACGTTGCGGTTGACGTCACCGGCGGTGGCGATGGAGTCGATGCCGATGCGGTTGAGCATCTGGTGCATTGATTTGATGTCCCGCTTCAGCACGCCGTGGAACTGGAAGGTCTGACGGGTGGTCAGGCGGATGCTGCCGGCGTGGGTGTGTTCACCGGCGAAGGCGTCGATAGCCAGCCACTGGGCAGGTGTGATCACGCCGCCCGGCAGACGGGCCCGCAGCATCACGGTGTGCAGGGGTTCCAGCTTCTGCTCTGCCCGCTCGGCACGGATGTCGCGATCGTCCTGCTGGTACATGCCGTGAAACCGGATCAGCTGGAAGTTGTCGGCACTGAAGCCGCCGGTCAGCGGATCCTTCAGGTCGTCCGCGATGGTGCCTCGCAGCAGGTTGCTTTCGCCCTTGATGCGCTCGTTGTCGGCCAGTTTGCCCTGCACCACCCACTCAGCCAGCGCGTCCGGCAGGGTGTTCAATTCGTTGCTCATCAGTACACGTCCTTCTGATAGCGCTTGGCCTCGCGCAGTTGAGTCAGGTAGGTTTGCGCCGCCGCTTCGCTGCGTTCGCCATGCTCGGCGATCACCGCGATCAGCGCCGCTTCCACGTCTTTGGCCATCCGGCCGGCGTCGCCACAGAGATAGAGGTGGGCGCCACGCTCCAGCCAGGCGAACAGTTCCGCCCCCTGTTCCCGAATGCGGTCCTGCACGTAGATTTTGTCGGCCTGGTCGCGGGAAAAGGCGAGGTCGATGCGGTTCAGCAGGCCGCGTTTCACGTAGTCCTGCCACTCCACCTGGTAGAGGAAATCCTCGGTGAACGTGGGGTTGCCGAAGAACAACCAGTTATCACCGTCGGCGCCCCGGGCGTCGCGCTCCTGCATAAAGGCCCGGAACGGGGCAATGCCGGTGCCCGGGCCGATCATGATCACCGGGGTGCTGTCCGACGCCGGCAGGCGGAAGTGGTGGTTGGGCTCCACGTACACCTTCACCTCATCCCCGGCAGCGAGGCGCTGTGCCAGCGCACCGCTGACGGTGCCCAGCCGGCGCTGCCCGTCCCGCTCGTCGGCCACCAGGGCCACGGTCAGGTGCACCTCCTCCTCGACCTCACTCTGGGAGGACGCGATGGAGTAGAGCCGCGGGGTCAGCTTGCGCAGCAGCGCCACCAGTTGCTCAGCGGACGGAGTGGCGGGATAGCGGGTCACCAGATCCACCAGTTGGTGCTGCGGGATAAAGGCGTTGAGCGCCGCGGCATCCGCCACCACCGCTTGCAGGGCGGGATCCGCGGACAGCGCCGCCCAGCCGGTCACCAGGGCCGGATGCAGCAGGGTCAGTTCAAACGCTTCGATGAGGGCCTGGCGCAGCGGGACCTCCCCCGCTTTCAGGCTGACCGTTTCCTCACCGGACAGGCCGGTGGCCGACAGGATCTGCGCCACCAGTGCCGGGTCGTTATGCATCCAGATCCCCAGCGCGTCCCCGGGCTGGTACGTCAGGCCGGAGCCCTCCAGGCTGATCTCCACGTGACGGGTGTCCTTCACGGAACCGCGGCCGGTGATCTTCTGGCTGGCCAGCAGCGTGGCGGTAAAGGGCTGGCTGCGGCTGTAGCTGCTGGCGCCGGTGAACGGCACCACTGCCGCCCCCGCTGGCGCCAGTGCCGGGTCCGTCCGCTCGATGTTGGCCAGTACCGCGGTTTGCCACTGCTCGGCATGGTCTTCGAAATCCACATCGCAATCGACGCGGTCCGCAAGACGGGTGGCGCCCAGCTCGGCCAGGCGCTGGTCGAACTCCTTGCCGGTCTGGCAGAAGTGTTCGTAGCTGGCATCGCCCAGGGCCAGGACGCTGAAGTGCAGCTCCGGCAGTTTGGGCGCCCGGCTGGAAAACAGGAATTTGTGGAAGGCGATGGCGTCGTCCGGCGGATCCCCTTCGCCGTGGGTGCTGACCACCAGCAGCAGCTGCCGCTCGCTTTTCAGTTGTCGGGGCTTGTAGTCCGCCATCGACAGCAGCGTCACTTCGACCCCCTCGGCGCGGGCTTTGTCTGCCAGCGCGGTCGCCACGGAACGGCTGTTGCCGGTTTGGCTGCCATAGAGAATGGTGAGCGGCACAGCGCTCTGGCCCCCCGCCGCAGGCGACGGCAGGGCACTGCCCAGTGCGGCGCCCTGGTTAGCCACGGCGGCAAGATAGCCTGAGATCCAGGCCGCCTGAACCGGATTGAGCTCCGATGCCAGCGCCCGCAGCGTCTGGATCTGCTCCGGGGCCAGCATGCCGGCCCCGGCTTCAAACTCCTTTAACAACATAGTTTGCCTGTCTGTCCTGGTAAGTTGGCTACAGGTTAGGCAGGCGTACTATTTATAAAAAATACTGATTACAGAATTTTTATAACTAAATAGAATATTGAACTCTTGTTTAAATTCCCCACAAAGTGACGTAAAACAAGAAATTGTTTTTCCGATTGCCCCTATCGTAGGCAAGTGTAATGCCGAGGCTTCCGCCAACCGCACAGGACATGGGAAACTGTGCCGCCTATCACAGAGCCTGCGTCCGGTTAGGTGATCCGGATGCTTACACCAATGAAGAGGACCGCTTCGTGAAGATCGCAGTGATCAAGGAGATCTACCCCGGGGAAACCCGTGTTGCGTTGATCCCCGCCAACGTCAGCAAGCTGACCCAGGCTGGCCTCACCGTCGCCGTGGAAACCGGTGCCGGGGAAGCCGCTGGATTTGACGATGATCGTTATGTGGAGGCGGGCGCTGTCATCGCCGCCGACCGCACTGAGGCGCTGAAAGACGCTGAGGTGGTCCTGACCCACCACGGCCGTGGTGATGAGCTGGATGCCCTGTTGCCCCACCTGACCCGCGGTCA
>CAZWED010000216.1:0-6151 GCA_964632645.1 uncultured Ferrimonas sp.
AGTTCAGGGGCGCTTTGGCGCCAGCTATGAGGTCAAGCAGGCAAGCTTAGATGCCAATGGCGACCGCCTGCCCTCCGATTTCCGGGCGGATGATACCGACAACCTCGCATTAAACGGCGCACTGAACGTCAATCTGGACAGTAACCGCAGTCTGAGCCTCTCCGCCAACTATCGAAAAGTGGAAGAGAATGACCGCTGGTGCCCGGAAGGGGGCAACGCCGCGGCCGGTACGCCGGCTCATGCCGTCCACTGCGGCGTTGGCCTGGACTACAACGCCTGGAAAGACAAAGAGAATGGCGTTGAAGGCATTGAGGCCAACAAGGAGTGGAACACGTACCAGAATTACACCGCTCGCTACCAGGATTTGGGGTTTGCCCTGGGCATGCTGGACATCAGCGTGTACCACATGCGCCAGGACGGCGAGACCGACACCATGAGAATGAGCAGCAAGGCCACCTCGGGTGACGTTCGTTACGGCTTCAACGAGACGCACTTCCGCAACAGTGGCGCCCGCGCCATGATAAGCAGCAACCTGGCCGGTACCGAAATCAACTATGGTCTGGACGCGCAGTGGCAACGATTCCGCCAGCCCAACAGCGTCGGCTTCCTCTCTAACACCCCAAACATTGACCAAAGCACCGTCGCTGCCTTTGCCCAGTTCCAGACCCTGCTGACTGAACGCCTGACTCTGGACTACGGCGTGCGCTTTGAACACAACCGTCAGAGCTTCGATGATTTCGTGGTGTCCGAGCTGCAAAGCAACGCCGGCAATCGGGTTGAAGGCGGTGATGTGAAATACGACCGTTGGCTGCCCAATGCCGGCCTGGTTTACCAACTCAATCCGGACCATCAGCTCTTCGCCAGTTACGCCCAGGGTTTTACCACTTCGGAAGTGCTGCGAGGCGTGCGCAACACCAGTGCCGGATCGGTCGCCGAAGCGGTGGAGATTGAGCCGATTTTGTCTGACAACTACGAAGTGGGCGTGCGCGGCTTTATGGGGCAGGCGACTTACAGTCTGGCGGCCTTTTACTCCGAGTCTGATCTGGGCGCGACCCTGATCCTCGGTGACGATGGCGTGGCCTCGGTTTCCGAACGCGCTCCCGAAGAGATTTGGGGCATGGAAGCCACGCTACGGATGCCGCTGACCGAGCGCCTTGGCTTTGATGGCACGGTGAGCTGGTCTGAAGGCGAACGCACCTGTACTGAGGCCACCGCCAAGTGCGACGCTGGCACCGTTGAGTCATTAGACGCCACGCGCATCTCGCCCTGGAAGATGACCGCAACCTTCGACTACGCCGCCGACCACGGTGATTACGCGCTGTACCTGATTTACAGCGGCAGCCGCGATGAGTTTGAACCGGTCAATGACGACGGCAAATACAACACCAACCAGTACCCGGTGGATGACCTGTTTCTGGTTAACGCCTCCGCCAGCTACCCGGTATGGAAAGGCGCCCTGACCGTGGGGGTCAACAACCTGCTGGATGAGCTGTACGTTCCCCAGCCACTGCAGGGACAAGGCAACAACAGCCGCTACATCTACGCGTCTGGGCGCACGGTCAACCTGAGTTATGTGATCAATTGGTAACGAAAGTCGCGATTGATAATTGTTATCATTTGGGCTAGGCTGTGTCCGTTCCCAAGTTCAGTGAGGCTCACATGGCAGTAGATGGGTTGATTTGGCTCCATCAGCGGCACCAGCGGTGGCGCGATGTAGATGTGCCGGAAGCCAGTCCGGAGGCATTGCTGGCATCGCTCAATCGGCTGGACCCCTGTTTACGGCTGGAAGCGGATACCCAACCGGTCACCACACTGGCCTATTGGCAGGTGAGCGGGCAACTCAATGAGGCCATTCAGGCCCGCTGCCATCACCTGACAACGGATCCGGCGACAGCCTGCTCGCTCTGGCTCAAGTTGTTCAATGCCCACCTTTTACCGTCGTTGACCATGATGCTTTTGGTGCATGGTCAGACACCGCAACTCACGCCCGAGCGCCTCGGCGTCGAGTTGGATGAGCAGGGAAACCTGCAACGTCTGACGCTGCTGCCGGGGCCTTGGGTGAGCGCGCAGAAAGACGGCTGGCAAGCGGTACTGGACCAGTTCAGTGACAGCCTGGAGACTCTGATGACCCCTTTGCAAAGCTGGAGCCGAAATGATTTTCGCCTGGCGAAGTCAGTGTTTTGGGGCAACCTGGCGTTTGCCATGGGAATGGGTCCGGTCAAGCTGCACACTGATGCCGATGATGAGCTGGCTCAAGCGCTGCAGCGCTTTATCGATACGTTGCCCATTCCCAGTCAAAAGAAGGTGCGCCTGAGTGCCAGTGAAGGTCGGTTGGTTCAGCGTCGGGCCACCTGTTGCCTCAAGTACAACGTACCGGGCCGGGCACTGTGTGGCACCTGCTGTCTGGATAAACCGCCGAGAAGTACGCAGCGGCTCTATCTGCCTCAGGAACCGGCAAAGTAACCGTTGCCAACGAAGCCAGAACGGCAAGCGATTCGCTTGCCGTTTTTTGTTATCAGGCCGCCGGTCCGTAGCAAAGGCAGAGCGGACTTCCCGTCATTGGGTCTGGCACCACCTGGGCGTCGACGTTAAACACCGTTTTCAGCAATGCCGGGGTAAGCACCTCCTGTGGCGTACCCTGTGCCACGATAGCGCCGGCCTTCATCGCCACCAGATGATCGGCAAAACGCGCGGCCTGATTCAGTTCATGAAGTACCATCACCACGCTCTTCCCCTGCTCCCGGTTGAGCTTTTGCAGCAGCAGTAACAGTTCAAGCTGGTGCGCAATGTCAAGAAAGGTGGTGGGCTCATCAAGCAGGATCCAGGGGGTATCCTGAGCCAGCGCCATGGCGATCCAGGCACGCTGACGCTGGCCGCCGGACAGGTCGCCCAAACGACGCTGGGCAAACGCCGCCATACCCACCTGCTCCAGCACCTTAAGGATCAGGGCGTCATCCTCCGCACTGAGCCGGCTCCCCAGCCCCTGGTGCGGAAAGCGCCCCAGTGCCACCAGCTCAGCCACGGTGAGACTCTCCGGCGCTTTAGGATCCTGGGGCAACAGGGCCAGTTTTCGGGCCAGTGCTTTGGTGTCCATCTGGTGCACCCGCTCGCCGTCCAGACACACTTCACCGCCGCTGGGCCGGTAGATGCGCGCCAGGTTTTTCAGCAACGTCGATTTACCGCAGCCATTACCGCCAATCAGGATGGTCACCTTACCTTCGGGAAAGGTGACGTTCAGTCCATCAAGGATCAGTCGTTCGCGATAACCGAACTGCAGTTGATGGGCGCTCAGAGTCATCCGGCTCTCCTCAGCAAAATCACGATAAAGTAGGGGGCGCCAAACAGGATCAGCAGCAACCCAACCGGCACCTCAAGGGGAAACAGCAGCGTGCGGGCAAGAAAATCCGCGAGCACCAAAGTGGTGCCTCCCATCAACATTGCGGCGGGCAGCTGCCGAACAAGATTGGCGCCGAACAGCATCCGGGCCAGGTGAGGGATCAGCAGTCCGACAAAGGCGATGGCCCCGGCCACACTCACGGCCAATGCCGCCAGCATGGTAGCCAGCAGCAGTAAGCCAAGACGAAAGCGTTGCAGCGGCAGCCCCAAGCCGATACTGGCTTCCTCGGAGAGCTGCAACAAATTGGTGGCACCAGCCAGAAACCACGCCAACAGACACAGTGGCAACACCGGCAGCAACAGCCCGACCTGCAACCAATGAGCGTCGGTGAGAGAACCGGCCAGCCACTCTGCGGCCTGGTTGTAGAGCTCGGCATCGCTCAGCTGTGCCGCAAACAGGGTCAGGGCGGATGCCCCCAGGCTGAGCGCCACCCCGGTCAGCACCAGAGTGATGGGGTCGGTGCGGCCATCTCGTGTTGCCAGCCTTTGAGTCAGCAAGGCGATGGTTGCCGCGCCCACAAAGGCGGCCAGGGAAGGCGCCCAGTACAGGCTCAGTGCCTGTGGCAAAAAGGCCAGCATCAACACCACCGCGAGGCTGGCCCCGGCGTTGATACCCAGCAGGCCGGGGTCAGCCAGATCATTGCGGCTATAGGCCTGCAACAGTGTGCCGGATACCGCCAGGGCCATTCCCACCAGCAAGGCCGCCATCACTCTGGGGGCGCGGATCATCTCGATCAGCAACGTTTGTCCTTCGCCGATGTTGGCGCCCCACAGCAGAGACAGGGTGATACTGCACAACAACGCCACAACCAAGCCAAGCCACCGACTCACAGCCGACCTCCCCGTAACTGCCAAACGAATACCGGCACGCCAACCAGGGCGGTGAGGATCCCCACGGGCAGTTCCGCCGGTGTCGCCAGATTGCGCCCTATCAGGTCAGCCAGCAGCAACAGGTTGGCACCCAGCAGCATCACCACCGGCAGCTTGCTGGCCTGCTTATCGCCCACCAGTTGCCGTGCCATGTGGGGTACGACCAATCCCACAAAGCCCACCGGCCCGGCCAGGGCGACAGCGGCGCCGGCCAGTACGATCACCACCAGATTACACAGCAGCCGGGTACGCGGAACGTCCAGCCCCAAGCCGGTGGCGGCCTGATCGCCCAGTGCCAGCAGATCCAGCCTTGGCGCCAGAGCCAGGGCGCCGGCCAGTCCCATTGTGACCAAGACCCCCGGTACGCGCAGATCGGCCCAGAACAGCCCCTGCAGGCTGCCGGCCAACCAGCTGATCAGGTCGTGAGCTAGGTTGAAGTAGAGCGTGACCATGCTGGCCAACGCCCCCAGCAAGAGCGAGATGGCAGTGCCCGCCAGAACCAGCCGGGTCGGGGTCAGGTTGCCAGCCGCGATGCTCGCGGTGGCATAGATTAGGGCACTGGCCAGTGCCGCCCCGGACAGCGCAGCCATCGCCAGCCAGAAGGGACCAATGCCTGGCACGGTCGCGCCCACACACACCACCGCCAAAAATGCGCCGGCATTGAGGCCCAGCAGAGAGGGACTGGCCATCGGATTGCCGGTGCTGACCTGCATCAGGTTGCCCGCTACCGCCAGTGCCCCCCCAACCAGGACGGCAGCCAGCGCACGTGGCAAGCGCAGTTCCAATACCAGCCTCCAATCTCCGGTGCCGAGTGGACCGGTAAGCACATTGGCGACCAGCAACAAAGCCAGCGCCAGAATCAACATGGGGATTAGGGACTTCACCGGTACAACTCCAACAAAGACTGAGTCAATTCCGCCGTTGCGCGGGCAGCGGCCAGGGGCGCGGTATTGATCCAGAGATCCCGACGGGCTGACAACACCCGCGATGTGGCCACGGCCGGAATAGGCTGCAGCCAATCCGAGTCCAGCAGCGGGTGTCGACCGGACTGATCCAGCAACACCATCACACCGGCGTCCAGACGGGGCAGTTCTTCCAGGGAAAGCGTGACGTAGTTGGTGTCGACTGCGCGGCTCCGGACCAGTTGCGGCATGGGTAAGCCCAGATCGCGGTAGAGCCAGGGACCGGCGATGCGTTCATCGCCGTAAAGCCGGTAATCTTTCGCGGTAAAGCGGACAAAGGCGACGCTGCCCACGGCCGCCTCATTCAGGCGCTGTCTCGCGTTTTCCAGTCGCTGTTCCTGCCCACTGATAAAGCGCTCGGCTTCAGCCTCACGCCCGACAACCGCGGCGACCTGGCGAAGCTGGGTCCGCCATTCGCCTTCGGCGTCCGGTAACACCACCGTAGGGGCAATGCGACTTAACAGGGGATAGTTGGCAGGTACCTGGCGAGACAGCAAGATAAGATCGGGCTTGAGTCTCAGGATCGCCTCCAGGTTTGGGCGGGTAAAACGGCCAACAATCGTGCTGTTGGCCAGCGCCGCCTCCAGGTAATCGAAACCATTGAAGTCCCGCCCTGAAAAACTGCCTATGCCTGTGGGCGTGATGCCCAGCGCCAACAGACTGTCAATCTCAGCCGCACCTAACGCCACGATGCGCACAGGCTCAGATGGGATGCAGCTTTCACCGGCAAGGTGGTCGATGGTACGACAGGCTGAGAGGGCTGGTGATGACACCAGACAGAGCGACAAAAACAGGCTTAATAAGCGAAACAACAGGCCACCCGTGCGACTGAGAATTACTTGCGCATGATAATGGTTCTCGAAACCTGAAACTGCTTTGTGCGAGCCACTTCGTGATCCACATCACGAGCCAATCCGCTCTCC
>CAZWED010000217.1:0-2639 GCA_964632645.1 uncultured Ferrimonas sp.
GTTAACTTCCTTCGTTTCACTCTCGCAAAACGATTAACATTTTGGCAATATCTGTTTTTTTAGTGACTTATTTGCCCAAATGCCATCCAAACATAACAAAAACACAATCTAAACACACTAGGGAAACACATGCCGCTACCGGCCTTGTTGCTGTATGACAACATCACCGTGATGAATGAGAGCAGCGTTCATCCTGATAACTCGACACAAGCCAGTGGCTTACACCAAGTCGAATGAAGAAACACCGAATAAAATAAAAACGCCGCATTGAGTACAATGCGGCGCCTTTTTGACCAAAAAACACAGTTTCAGTCGGCAAAATCGCCCTGAAGCGTCGCCACAAGGGTACGAGAACCACCGTTATCCCGATGCTCGCCAAGGTAGATCCCCTGCCAGGTGCCCAGCATCAGTCGTCCCCGGTTGACCGGTATCGACACACTGCTGCCCAGCAAACTGGCCTTAAGGTGCGCCGGCATGTCGTCCGGCCCTTCGTAGGTGTGGCGGTAGTAGGGGGCGTTCTCCGGCACCATCCGGTGAAAGTGGGACTCGAAATCGACGCGCACCGTTGGGTCGGCGTTTTCGTTGATGGTCAGCGACGCGGAGCTGTGCTGGATAAAGAGGTGCAGCAGGCCGGTCTGGCACCGGGCCAGCTCGGGCAATGCCGCCTCGACCCGATCGGTGATCAGGTGAAAGCCGCGGGACATGGGCGGCAGTCGAAAGGTGTTCTGGATCCACTGGGTCATATCGGGCTCGGGCCATGGGTGACGGCCCACCACTCTGCCACGCCCGCTCCCCACAAACAATTCGGGGGCCCCGCAGGCCCCCGATGGATGGTCAACGCCGCCGGCGCTCACTTCACCGCAAAGTTCACCAGCGGGAAGCAGGGCAGGAAGCCGTTTTTGGCGCAGTTGAGCAGGCCAATCTGAACCACTTTGATTTCGTCAGTCACGTTGACGAAACCCAGTTGAGCCTGAGAGGTCTTGGCGATGTTCACCGCACTCCAGTCAAAGCCGGTGTTACCGGTGGAGTAGTTCACAAAGCCCAGGTTCAGGCCTTTTACGTCATTGGTGACGTTAACCATGCCCACGTTGGCGCCGGTTGCGGTGCCCTTGTTCCAGTTCCACAGACCGAAGCCTACGCCGGTCATGCTGTGGTTAACGTGGTTGGCGCCAGCCAGCAGCAGCGGGAACTGCAGACCGACAAAATCGTTGGTCTCACCAATGCCGATGAGGTGCAAGTCCACCCCTTTCACGGAATCGGTCTGTCCATAGAGGGTCGGGAAGCGAACCCCTTTTACGGCATCGCCTTCCATGACGTTGGTGTGGTTCAGGGTGGCCAACTGAACCGGCACGGTTTCAGCCATCGCGGCGCCACTAAAGGCAGAGGCACAGGCCAGCGAAAGTGCAATCCCAAACTTTTTCATCATAACTCCCGAAAATGGTGGTCGCGGTAGGGCCTTGTTTCCCTGAGGCTTTCAGGCCCGGTCACCCCGTACCCTACTGCGTCGATGAGCCGGCCACAAGCAGTAACGTCACTCATCCACTCAGTGCTTATCCAAGATCAACAACGGTTTGGCAGAACATTCGTCGCCCCGTGGCCGGACGGCAGAAACCAAAACACCGCCCGGGAGGCGGTGTTCTCAAGCTGTCCCGGGGTCAATCCAGGTAGCAGTACTGCACCCGGGCCGTGGTGCTGCACAGCAGTTCGTAGGGGATGGTGCCAGCACACTCGGCGATCTCCTCCACCGGCAGTCCTTCGCCCCAGAGCACCACGTCGTCGCCCACCTGTACCGGTGAGTCCGCCACCTCGACGGTCAGCATGTCCATGCTGATGCGCCCGGCCAGGGGATAACGCTGGCCATTGATCAGCACCGGCGTGCCGGAAACCGCATGGCGCGGGTAACCATCGCCATAGCCCATGGCAATCACCGCGATGCGGGTGTCCCGACTGCTGCGCCAGGTCTGGCCGTAGCCGACCGGCTCGCCCGCTTTCAGATCCCGCACCGCCAGAACTTTGGAGCGCATGGTCATCACCGGCTGCAGATCGAACTGGGCGGCCCGCCCCCCGATCATCGGGTTGACGCCGTACAGTGCCAGGCCGGGGCGCACCCAGTCGCCGTGGGCTGAGGGCCAGCTTAGGGTGCCGGCGGAGTTGCACAACGCCTTTTCCCCCGGCAGGTCCTGTACCAGCTGGTTAAAGCGCTGGATCTGGCGTACGGTCTCCGGGTTTTCCAGTTCGTCGGCCACGGAAAAGTGGGTCATCAGGTTGGGAGGCAGCCGCACGTTACCGCACTGACAGAGGCGCTGATACAGCGCCCCGAACTGCTCCGCCGTCACGCCCAGGCGGTGCATGCCGGTGTCGATCTTCAGCCAGATCACCAGAGGTTGGGACAGCGGGGTTTGCTCCAGCAGGCGCACCTGCTCCGCATCGTGGATCACCACGTCCAGCTGATGCTGGGCGGCCTGCTCCAGGTCTTCTGCGGAAAACACCCCTTCGAGCAGCACCAGACGGGCGGTGATGCCACTCTCCCGGAGGGCCAGCGCCTCTTCGATGCGGGCCAGGCCAAAGCCATCGACCTGATCCAGCCAGTTGGCCAGTTTCACCAGTCCATGACCGAAGGCGTAGGCTTTCACCACCGC
>CAZWED010000217.1:2649-6150 GCA_964632645.1 uncultured Ferrimonas sp.
TTGCTGTTCGGCGCCAGGGCACGGAGGCGCTGCAGATTGTGGTTCAGAGCGCTGCGGCGGATCTCCGCCACGGGGGAAAAACGCATAGTTACTCGTCGTAGTCGAAGCTGTTACCGGCGTAGTTGTCAAAGCGGGAGAACTGACCCTGGAAGGTCAGCGGCACCTTACCGATGGGGCCGTTACGCTGTTTACCGATGATGATTTCGGCCAGCCCTTTCTCCGCCGTGTCCGGATGGTACACCTCGTCCCGGTAGATAAACATGATGAGGTCCGCATCCTGCTCGATGGAGCCGGATTCACGCAGATCCGAGTTCACCGGACGCTTGTCGGCACGTTGTTCCAACGAGCGGTTCAGCTGCGACAGCGCCACCACCGGGCACTGCAGCTCTTTCGCCAGGGCCTTGAGGGAGCGGGAGATCTCCGCGATCTCCAGGGTACGGTTGTCGGACAGGGCCGGCACCTGCATCAGCTGCAGGTAGTCCACCATGATCATGGAGAGGCCGCCATGCTCGCGGGCCACCCGGCGGGCACGGGACCGCACTTCGGTCGGGGTCAGGCCCGAGCCGTCATCGATGTACATCTTGCCCTGCTCCATCATGATGCCCATGGTGGAGGAGACCCGCGCCCAGTCATCGTCGTTAAGCTGGCCGGTACGGATCTTGGTCTGGTCAACCCGACCCAGTGAGGCCAGCATACGCATCATGATCTGCTCGGAGGGCATCTCGAGAGAGAAGATCAGAACCGGCTTGTCCTCGTTCATCGCCGCGTGTTCACAGAGGTTCATGGCGAAGGTGGTCTTACCCATGGAGGGACGTGCGGCGACGATCACCAGATCGGACGGTTGCAGACCGGCGGTCATCTTGTCCAGATCCGAGTAACCGGTGGAAACCCCGGTCACACCGTTATGGGGGTTGTTGAACAGCTGCTCAATCTTGTCCACGGTTTTGGACAGTACCGCCTTGATGTCTTCCGGCCCCTCGTTGGCGTTGGCCCGCTTCTCGGCGATCTTGAACACCTTGCTTTCCGCCAGGTCCAGCAGCTGTGACGAGTCCCGGCCATCCGGGTTAAAACCGGCATCGGCAATCTCGTTGGCCACCCGAATCATCTCACGCACCACCGCCCGCTCACGGACGATGCTGGCGTAGGCGGTCAGGTTCGCGACACTGGGTGTGTTGCGGGCGATGTCAGAGAGGTAGGGGATCCCCCCCACCGCTTCCAGTTCGCCCTTTTTGTCCAGTTCTTCCGAGACGGTCACCAGATCGAGCGGTTCGCCCCGCTCCAGCAACACGGACATGGCAGCGAAAATCAGTTGGTGGCTGCGACTGTAGAAGTCATCCTTCACCACCCGCTCAGACACCTGATCGAACAGGTCGCTGTTCAGCATCAAGCCGCCCAGTACGGACTGCTCCGCTTCAAGAGAGTGAGGGGGCAGCTTCAGTTGATCAACCGAGGCCGGTGCCTGGCCGGATTTGTCCCGGGCCCGTGTTTCCGCCATGTTAATTCCGTTACACTGTCTGAGAAAATAAGCTCGAGGAGGGGCATTCACCCTCCCGGAAAATAACCATAATAATCGAAGGAACCCCGATGCCAACAAGGAAACTCTGGCAAGCGCTGACGCCGTTAGCGCTGTTAACCGCCCTTCCCCTGCACGCTGATGAGGGACAATGGTTGCCTCATCAGTTGCTTGAGCTGGAGAACCAGCTGCAGCAACGCCGCATCGAAATCCCCGCGCAGCAACTGGCCGATCTGACCAAGCCGCCAATGAATGCGGTAGTGGGATTGGGCTATTGTACTGCGTCCTTTGTGTCCCCCCAAGGGCTCGTCGTCACCAACCACCATTGCGCCTATGGCGCCATCCAGTACAACAGCCACGGCGAGCACAACTACATGGCGCAGGGCTTTCTGGCCAAGGACCAGGCGCACGAACTGCCCGCCGGCCCCCAGGAACGCCTCTACATCACTGATAAGGTGGAGGATGTCACCGACACCGTTCTGGCCGGCAGTGCCGATCTGGACAACGGCTACGACCGTTACCAGCTGATCGAGCGCAACCGCAAAGCGGTCATCCAGGCCTGTGAAGCAGACCCCGCCTACCGCTGCAGCGTCCGGGATTTCCACGGTGGACTCAAGTACTACCTGCTGCGCCAACTGGTGATCCGCGACGTGCGCCTGGTGTACGCCCCACCGGAGAGCGTGGGCGCCTACGGCGGCGACGTCGATAATTTCGAATACCCTCGCCACAGCGGCGACTTCACCTTCCTGCGCGCCTACGTGGCTAAAGACGGCAGCCCGGCGCCCTACAGCGAAGACAACGTGCCCTACCAGCCCGCCGGTTACCTGAGCATCAACGCCGAGGGCGTCCGGGCGGGTGACGGGGTGCTGGTGGCCGGTTACCCGGGCCAGACCAGCCGCCACAAGCTGACCGAAGAATTGGTGTTCTCCGCCGACTGGCTCTACCCCACCCAGGCCGCGCGTTATCAGGCCCGCATCGATGCCATCGATGCCCTCTCCGGCACCACGCCGGAAGTCGCCGTCGCCTATGCCGCCACCAAAGCCAGCTACGCCAACCGCATGAAAAAGCTGAATGGCCTGCTGGACGGTTTCCGCAAGACCGACATCCCTGCCCTGAAAGCCAGCCGGGATAAGGCGTTTGCCCAATACTTGCAGGACAAGCCTGAAGCTCAGGCACTGAGCCAACTGCGCCAGCTGGTGGCAGAAAGCCAGGCCGACTACCAGTCCGCGTTCTACCTGAACAACGCCCAGTCCGGCGCTCTGCTGGGGGCTGCCGCGTCCCTGTACAAATGGGCCAAGGAGCAGGAGAAGCCAGATGCCGAGCGGGACGCCGGTTACCAGGAGCGGGACCGCAAGCTGTTTGCCGCCCGCCTGGATCGCCTCGAGCGTCGCTTCGACGCCCGCATGGATCGGGTCCTGTGGCAACAGGACATCGACGCCTACCTGGCACAGGACCAGCGCGATCCGGTGCTCGACGACCAGCTCGGGAAGCTGGACTTTGACACCCTCTACGTGAAAACCACCCTGGGGGATAAAGACCAGCGCCGTGCCTGGATGGACCAACCCGCTGCCGAGTTTGAGAAGAGCTCCGACCCGCTGATCCAGATGGCCGTTGCCCTCTATCCCGGCAACGAAGCCCGCAGCAAGGCGCGCAAAACCCACCAGGGCGAACTCGCCAAGGCACGGCCGCAACTGATGCAGGCGATGCTCGACTGGTACCAGAGCCAGGGCCGCCCGGTATACCCGGATGCCAACGGCACGCTGCGCATCAGCATCGGCCACGTGGATGGCTATCAGGCCGCCGACGCCCTCTACAAGCAGCCCTTTACCCGGGTGGAAGGGATCCGCGAAAAGCACACCGGTCTGGCACCGTTTAACGCCCCCGCCAAGGTGCTGGCCGCCATCGACGAGCGCCGTTATGGCCAGTACGCCCGCGCCGACCTGACCGCCCCCGGCAAACCCGCCTGGTACTGTGGTTTCCTGCCCTGT
>CAZWED010000218.1:0-6143 GCA_964632645.1 uncultured Ferrimonas sp.
TGTCGTCGATGTAGGTGAAATCCCGGCTCAGTTTGCCGTAGTTGTACACGTCGATCGGCTCACCGGCGAGGATCTTCTTGGTGAACTTGAACGCCGCCATGTCCGGGCGACCCCAGGGACCATAAACGGTGAAAAAGCGCAGGCCGGTGGTGGGGATGCCATAGAGGTGGCTGTAGGTGTGCGCCATCAGCTCGTTGGACTTCTTGGTGGCCGCGTAGAGGCTGACCGGGTGATCCACCGCATCGGCCTCGGCGAACGGCACCTTTTTGTTCATGCCGTAGACGGAGGAGGAGCTGGCGTAGACCAGGTGGGGCACCTTGGTCTGGCGGCAGCCTTCCAGAATGGTCACCATGCCGGTGAGGTTGCTGTCCACGTAGGCCATCGGATTGTCCAGGGAGTAGCGCACCCCGGCCTGGGCGGCGAGGTGCACCACGCGGTCAAACTGATGGCGCTGGAACAGCGCGGCCATCCCCTCCCGGTCAGCGAGATCGAGGCGCGCAAACTCGAACCCGTCAGCGGGGGTCAGCTGGTCAAGGCGGGCCTCTTTGAGGCTGACGTCGTAGTAGTCGTTCAGATTATCCAGGCCGACCACCTGGTGGCCCTGCTCAAGCAGGCGTTGACTGACATAGAAACCGATAAAGCCGGCGGCACCGGTAACCAAAATTTTCATTCTTACTCCTGGATAATGCTAAGGCCGCGGCCAATGCCATAGTAATGGATGCCGCGTTTCGCCAAACGTTCCGGATCATACAGGTTACGACCGTCAAATATGACGGGTTGGCGCAATTCATTCTGAATAAAATCAAAGTCCGGGGCGCGAAAGGCCTGCCACTCGGTGCAGATCACCAGGGCATCGGCCCCCTTAAGGGCGGCTTCCTTGGTGCCCATCAGGGTCAGGTCATCACGGTGGCCAAAGAGGCGTTGGGTTTCCTCCATCGCCTCCGGGTCATAGGCCTGCACCTTGGCGCCCGCTTCCCAGAGGGCCTGCAGCAGCACCCGGCTCGGGGCTTCCCGCATGTCATCGGTGTTGGGCTTGAAGGCCAACCCCCAGACCGCAATGGTACGGCCCTTCAGGTCATCGCCAAAGTGGCGGCGAACGTTGCGCATCAGCACGTGTTTCTGCGCCTCGTTGACCTGCTCGACCGCCTTGAGGATCTTCGCGTCGTGGCCAATGCTGTCGGCGGTGCGGATCAGCGCCTGCACGTCCTTGGGAAAGCAGGAGCCGCCATAGCCGCAGCCCGGATAGATAAAGTGATAGCCAATGCGGGGATCGGAACCGATGCCCCGGCGCACCGATTCGATGTCGGCGCCCAGCTTTTCCGCCAGGTTGGCGATCTCGTTCATAAAGGAGATCTTGGTGGCCAGCATGCAGTTGGCGGCGTACTTGGTCAGTTCGGCGCTGCGCACGTCCATCACCACGGTGCGATCCTGCTGGCGGTTGAAGGGCTCGTAGAGTTCGCGCATCACGTCGATCGCGTCCTCGTCGTCCGTGCCGATGACGATGCGGTCCGGGCGCATGCAGTCACTGACGGCCGCGCCCTCCTTGAGAAACTCCGGGTTGGAGACCACCTGGAAGGGCAGGGCCTGCTCCCGCTGCGCCAGCACCGCGGCAATGCGGGCTTTCACCTTGTCCGCCGTGCCGACCGGCACGGTGGATTTGTCCACCACCACCTTGGGCGCGTCCATGTGGCGAGCGATGGTTTCCGCCACTGCCAGCACGTACTGCAGGTCGGCACTGCCGTCCTCATCCGGCGGGGTGCCGACGGCGATAAACTGCACGCGTCCATGACGCACCCCTTTGCCCGCGTCCGTGGTGAACGTCAGCCGTCCTGCGCCATGGTTGTGCTTCACCATGGGTTCCAGCCCCGGCTCATAGATGGGCACCAATCCCTGATTCAGCCGATCAATTTTGTCCTGGTCCACGTCGACGCAGCAGACGTCATGGCCCACTTCCGCCAATACCGTGGCCTGCACCAGACCGACATAGCCAACACCAAATACCGTGACTTTCATTCAATGACCCCTTCGCCAGACCAACACGCAAGCGATTCAGACCTGGTATCAGTATATGCACGGATTTCAGGGGTTTCGTGACAGAGCGAGATTTATCGCGTCCAGAACGGCAGGGGTCTCAATGCTGGCCATCAGGTCTGCCCCTTTGGCGCGGGTGCCCCAGGGCAGCTCGGCGAGGGGGCGACCCTGTTGCTGCTCCACGTGGGCCTGATAGCAGGATACGACGGTCTGCTGCTGACCGTAAGGACCGGTTCGGCCGGGATTGGAGTGGGCCATCAGGGCCACCACCGGGGTGCCCTGGGTCACCGCCATGTGGGCGGGGCCGGTATCGGGGGCAAGCACCAGGCGGGCGCGGGCGATCAGCGCCAGCATCGCCTTCAGGCTGGTCTGGCCGACCAGATTCTGCAGGGGGGATTTTGCCCGCTCAAGGATGGCGTTGGCCAGCCGCTGCTCCTGCTCGGCCGGGCCGCCACACAGGATCACCTGGTAGCCTTGTGTCACCAGATGGTCGGCCACCTCGGCGTACCGCTCCGGCAGCCAGTTGCGCTCCGCTTTGCTGGCCGCCGGGCAGATCAGCACCGTGGGGGTGCCGTCGGGGATCCGCGCCCGGGCAAACGCGACGTCCTGCTGCGAAACCGGAATGTGCCAACGGGGTTGGGTGTCGGTAACGCCAAGGCACTGCGCAAAGCCCATAAAGCCATCGAGCACGTGGGGTTGTGACTGGGGGTGGATGCGATGGTTGGTGAACAGCCACTGCCCCTCTTTGGCCCGCTCCCGGTCAAAGCCCACTTTGACGTCGGCGCGGATGCCCAGTGAGACCACCGAGGCGCGCAGCGCCACCTGCATGTGCAGCAGCACATCAAACTGGCGGTCACCCAGGTGGGCCCACAGCGCGCGGTAGCCTTTCAGTCCCTTGCGCTTATCGAAGGGCACCAGTTCGATGCCCGGCAGCCCGGCCAGCAGCTGGGCTTCCACTTTGCCGACGATCCAGGTGATCGCCGCTTGCGGATGGTGTCGCTGGATCGCCTGGACGGCCGCAACGGCATGACAGACATCGCCGATGGCGGAGAGGCGGAGAATACAGATTGATTTGGGGGCCTGCAGCAGGCGGGTGGTGTTGAGCATTCAGGGCCAGGATTTGCCGAGTTGGGCAAAGTGTAAATAAAATACCCGCCTCTACCAAGGAAAAGCCCATGAAGATCCTCAGCTTCCCGCCCCATCGCGTCCTTCTCGCCCCCCAGGCGCCAGCGTCACTGAACGCGGCGTGGTTTGATCCTGCGTGGTTGAGTGAGCAGGGCTGGATCACCGGGAGTTCCGACAGCTCCGGCCGCAATCCCGCCTGGTTTTTTCACCACCAGGGCCAGGCGTATGTGCTGCGCCACTACTGGCGTGGCGGGTTGCCCGGGAAGCTGTTCAGGGATGGTTATCTCTATCTGGGGAACCGCCGGTCACGGCCCTACCGGGAGCTGGCGCTGATGATCGCCCTGCAGGAAAAGGGGCTGCCGGTGGCGGCTCCGCTGGCGGCGCGCATCACCCGAACCGGACTGACCTACCGGGCGGACCTGATCACCGCCATGCTGCCCGACAGCCGGGATCTGGTGAAGGTGCTGAGCGGCCAGCCGATGGCGGCCGAGGCGTGGCAGGCATTGGGCGGGGTGCTGGCCCGGTTCCACAATGCCGGGGTCTACCATGCGGATCTGAACGCCCGCAACATCCTGTTGAGTCACGGCCAGTTTTATCTGATCGACTTTGACCGGGGCGAACTGCGCACGCCGGCGGAAGCCTGGCAACAGGCCAATCTGCAGCGCCTGCGCCGCTCCCTGCTGAAAGAGCAGGGGCGGGTCGATGGCTTGCGCTATGACGATGGGGCCGACTGGGCGGCCCTGATGGCGGGTTACAGCAGCGTACTGGCCAGGGCCAGCTGACGCTCGGTGGCGCCGCGGTTGGTGTCCACCACCCGTTGGCCCTGATGGCCCATCTGTTCCGCCTGCTTGCGCAGTGACAACAGGTGTTCCAGCTGGTCGGCCAGTTCGTCGGCGTTATTGACCAGCGCCATGCCGCCGGCCTGCAGCAGGGTCTGGCCTATCTCCTGAAAATTAAAGAAATGGGGCCCCATCAGCACCGGTTTGGCCAGCGCGGCGGGTTCCAGCGGGTTGTGCCCGCCCCGTTCGATCAGGCTGCCACCGACAAAGGCCGCATCCGCCAGGCCGTACAGGGTCAGCAACTCCCCCATGGTGTCGCCAATCACCACCTCAACGTCCGGGCTGACGTTGCCGCCGGCGCTGCGTCGACGGGTCACAAAGCCGGCTTCACGGGCCAGAGTCTCGGCGTGCTCAAACTGCTCCGGATGGCGGGGCACCAGGAACAGCAGCAGATCCGGATGCAGTCTCAGCAGCGCCTTGTGGGCCGCCAGCGCTTGTTCAAACTCGCCGGGATGGGTGGAGCCGGCGCACCAGATTTTGCGGTCGCCGAACCCCTGTTCCCGGGCGTTGCGCAGATCCCCCAGATTGGCCCGACTCAGGTCCAGATCAAACTTCAGGCTGCCGCACAGGGTCAGTTTGGCGGGGTCCAGTCCCAGGGCGACCAGGCGGGCGCCGTCCTCGGCGTTCTGCGCCGCCACCGCATCCAGCTCGGCGAGCATCGGGCGGGTCAGGCGGGCCAGGCGGGCGTACCCACGGGCACTGCGCTCCGACATGCGGGCGTTGGACAGCATCACCGGCACGCCCCGTTTGTGGCACTGGTGGATCAGGTTGGGCCACAGCTCGGTTTCCATCAGGACCACCAGGCTGGGACGAAGCCGCTTGATAAAACGGGCCACGGCAAAAGGCAGGTCCAGCGGCAGGTAGCAGTGGTGAACCCGATCGCCGAATCGCTGGATAACCTGCTCGGAGCCGCTTGGGGTGAAGGAGGTCACCAGGATCGGCTTCTCGGGATAGCGGGCCATCAGCGCTTCGATCAGCGGGACGGCCGCCAGGGTTTCTCCCATGGAGGCACAATGCACCACAATGGCATCGGTCAGCCGGGGCAGCGTCAGTCCGAGCCGCTCGCTCCAGCGTTGGCGGTACGCCGGGTTTTTCCGGCTGCGCCACAGCAGATAGAGCAGGATGGCGGGCAAAAGCAGAATCAGCAGCAGGCTGTAGAGGAGGCGGTTCATTGCAGGTCCAAGCGGGTATTTGGCTTGATGATAGGGAAGGGCCGTGGGGCTTTCAAATGCTAAGGTGTTTTGATGTGGCAAGTTGCGGACGCTGCTCACCCATTGGCCTGTTTGGGACGCAATGCTACTCTAGCGGCCATCGTATGGACGGGTGACAGTATGAAAACCAAAGATCGCATCATTGAGGCCAGCTGCGAGCTCTTTAACGAGCACGGCGAACGGGCCGTCACCACCAATCACATCGCCGCACATCTGGGCATCAGCCCGGGTAACCTGTACTACCACTTCCGCAATAAAGAGCAGATCATCCGGGCCCTGTTTGCCCAGTACGAAGCGTACCTGGAAGAGGCCTATGGCCCCAGTGAGGACCAGACCGCCTTCGGCATCATGCAACGCTACCTGGACGGGATGTTCCAGGGCATGTGGCGGTTCCGTTTTCTCTACGCCAGTCTGCCGGAGATCCTGGCGCGGGATCCGGAACTGCACAAACGCTACCTGCAGGCCCACCACAAGGTGCTGGCCACCGCCAGCGGCAACCTGCGGATGCTGGCTGCGCAGGGGGTGATGGTGATCGATGAGCAGTACCTCGAGGAGTTTGCCGAGGGGATCAAAATGGTCGTCACCTTCTGGATCAGCCACCTGTACACCCAGGCACTGGATAAACCGATTACCGAACAGGGCGTGTCTCAGGGCGTGCTGCAGATCCTGGCCCTGTTCCACGGCTACATCGCGGAGCCGGCTCGCGCCGACTTCGAACGATTGGTCGCCCATTACCGGGCCCTGGCCGACAATTGACACGCGGCCTTGTCGGGCCAGTCACCGACAGGCTGCAATCCCTCCCGGTGGCGGTTAAAATGTGCGCCACCGCTGACTCAGCGCCAAGCAACAATAACAACGACACGGACCCATAGGAGACAGCATGTCCACTTCCTCCTTTTCCCAGCAGATCCGCGACCAGCTCGAGCAGGTCAAAGCG
>CAZWED010000219.1:0-6102 GCA_964632645.1 uncultured Ferrimonas sp.
GTGGCCCGCTGCGCGTGTCCGTGGGTCAGGACACCACAGCGATCACCGAGTCGGTGCAGTCCTTTATCGACGATTACAACGCGCTGATCGATGAGATTGGCAAGTACACCTTCGGCAAAACCACCTCGGGTGAGGGCGATGACAGCAGTGCTGATCAAGTGGGACTGCTGTCCGGAGACCCGGCACTACGTAGCCTCAGCCAGCGTCTGCGTGGCGAGCTCTACGGGGAATCCGCCGACGGCCTGCGCCTCTCCGACATCGGCATTGAAATCACCCGCGACGGCAAGCTCAAGCTCAACAGCAGTGACTTCGAAGCGGCCCTGGAGACCCACGGTAATAAGGTGCAGAACCTGTTCTCCGAGCCCAGCGGCCTGTTTGAGCGTGTCGATGGTGCCCTGACCAGCTTCACCGAAGCCGACGGCTATCTCAAGAATCGCCAGACCTCCATGGAGCAGAGTATCCGCCGCGTTGACGACCGGATGGAACAACACGATATGCGCATGGAGCAGGTCTACAACCGCTACCTCGCCCAGTTTGTTCGGGTGGAGCAACTGACGCTGCAGATGCAGCAGTCCAGCGGCTTGTTCTATTGATTTTCCAAAGAAAGAGAGACTCATGTTAAGCGACCAAAGCCCCTTTGACGCCTATAAGCACACCAACGTCAACGCCCGCGCCGCGGCCGCCAATCAGCATGAGCTGGTTCGCATGCTGCTGGAGGGGCTGCTGGACGAGTTGGCCCGAGCCGAGGGGCATTTGGCCGCTCGTCGTGTGGCGGAGAAAGGCGCCAGCATCGGCAAATGCCTGGACATCATCCACGGCCTCGACAGCGCGCTGGATATGGAGCAGGGCGGTGAAATCGCTCACAACCTGCACCGCCTGTACGACTACTGCAGTCAGCAGCTGTTCCAGGTCAGCCTCAAGAACGACGCCGCTTTGCTCGTTCCGGTCGTAAAGGTGATCAGCGATGTCCGTGACGGCTGGCAAAACCTCAACTGATATGGACGTCCGGGCGCGTTGTCAGCAGTGGCAAAAGCTGGCGCTCCTGCTGACCCAGGCCGCCGAAAAGCAGGACTGGGATCAGCTGCGCAAGCTCGATCTGGCGATGCGTCAGCGACTGGAGCAGGCCGGACGGGCTGAAGATCACCTGGAGCAGAGTGCCCGCCGTGTGCTGGCCGACGCGCACCGTCAGGCGCTGTTCCAGGTGGTGACCGCCCGCGACGAACTGGCAAACCGGATGCAGAAACTGCGTCAGGACAAGGAAGGCCTCAGTGCCTACGAAATGACCAAGTTAAGTGGAGACTAAGGTGCGGATTTTCCCCACATCCCCCCCTGCGCACAATGCGACGAGTCCAACGGCGCAACCGGGCGAGCGCCAGACAGAGCAAGCCAGTGACGGCTTTGGTCTGCTGATGCCGCTCAACGGGCCCACTGCCTCCGGGCAGGCGGTTCGGATCCTGCCTGGGGCCGGGCCGGTAAACGGGTTTCGATCCGATCCGGTGACGGCCGCCCAGGGCCGCTTGCCCGGTCCGGCGGAATTGCCCACGGTGGGCACGCCGTTGACGGCGCAGGGCAATGGTGAAGCCGGTGTGCGGGCTTTCGGCCTGCAGACCCCGACCGGCGAGCGTCCAGCCTCACCCACCGGACTGGCTGCCCTCAGAGGCAATGAAACGCCGTTATCCGCCACCGCCGCGCTGGTTCAGGGCAAGGTGGACGGACAGCCTGCTACCGGGCTGCCAACCGGCGACCTGCCTCAATCGGGCCGAACCGAACTTACCCGCCTCGGCAACACCGACCTGCTGGCGACCCTGCGTCCCGCGCTCAACCCGGAACTGGCCACCTCGCTGACCAGCGAGGGCAAAGGGAGCGATGCGACCAGTTCCGTCGCCGCACTGGCGCAATCCGGTGCGTCCCCCGCGAATGCCAGCACTGCGGCCGCCCGTGGTCTGCCCCAATGGGGGCCGCTCACTCTGCCGGCGGATGCCCAGCATTGGGCCCGGGAGATGCTGACTCCGCTGCGCGACCAGCTGCGCTTCCAGTTTGAGCAGCAGATCAAGAGCGCCGAGCTGCGCCTGGATCCGCCGGATCTGGGTCGCATTGAGCTGAACGTCCGCCTCGAGGGCGAGCGCCTTATTGTCCAGCTGAATGCCGCCAATCCAACGGTCAGGGAAGCGCTGCAAAGCGGGGCAGAGCGCTTGCGTGATGAGCTGGGGCAGAGCCACGGTGGCCACGTTGATGTGGATGTGGGCAGCGAAGGGGACGGCCGGCAACCGGACTCCCGGGAACCGGCGATAGGCCGCGCAGGCCTGGTGACCGCCGGTGTCGCCCCGAAGCCGACGGAAGACCAATTCACTCATCAGATTGATGCCCTGGCTTAGGGCAGGAGAAGCACATGCATTCCCAAGGGAGCAATCGTAACCAACTGACCCGGAGCCTGGTGATCCTGATCGCCGCCGCCGGAGGCAGCTACTGGGCGGGAACCCAGACCGCTCACTGGTGGGCAAAGGACACCAAGACGCAAGCCGTCGTGCCCGCCGCCCACTTCCATAAGCTGGATCGTTTTGTCATCAGCATCCCCGGCGAGCAGTTCCAGCACTACGTCCAGCTGGAGCTGGCCATCAAGAGTGACTCTGCGGAGTTTGGTGAGGTGCTGACCCAGGCTGAGCCGCTGGTTCGCAACGGCCTGATGCACCTGTTTTCCAAGAAGCACTACGAGGAACTCAGCCAGCTCCAGGACCTCAACGGGCTCCAGAACGAGGTCAAGGTGCTGCTGGCCGACACCCTGAGCCGGAACGGCTATCCGAACCAGATCGACGACGTGCTCTTCACCCGACTCGTGGTGCAATAAAGGACAGCCCATGCTGCAGACTGAACACGCTTATCAGGATCCGGTGGCCGCGCCCACCGGCCGGGCGCACGATGAAAACCACTATCTGCGTCAGTACCTGCCCCTGGTGAAACGGGCCATGGGCCAGTTGCGCAGCCATTGTGGTCCGATGATGGGGCCGGAGGACATGGAGCAGATCGGCCTGATGGCCCTGCTTGATGCCCTGAGGCGCTACCCTGGTGAGCCGGACAATGGCTTTATCGCCTTTGCCAGTTTGCGGATCCGTGGCGCCATCCTTGACGAACTGCGGCGCCAGGACTGGCGCCCCCGGCAACTGCGTCAACAGTCCCACGAACTGAACGACACCGTCCGGCGCCTGACCCGGGAGCTGGGTCGGCCGCCCCAGGATAACGAAGTGGCGGACGCGCTGTCCCTCACCATGGACCAGTACCGGGAGCGGCTCTACGCCTCACAGGCGGAGTCACTGCAGAGCCTGGATGAATTGCTGGGGGCCGGTGCCAGCCTGGAGCAGGAGGGCAACGAGAGCGAGCGTTTCCAGCGCCAGCGTACTCTGGCCAGCGCCCTGGCCAAACTGAATCAGCGGGAGCAGCTGGTGCTTTCGCTCTATTACCAACACGAACTGAATCTCAAAGAGATCGCCCTGACGCTGGGACTGACCGAGTCCCGCATCTGTCAGCTGCATAAGCACGCCGTCAAACAGCTCAAGGTGATCTACCAGGAGTGGGACCAGGATCAGTAAGGAATTACCCATGTTAAAGTTTTTTGGCCTGTTAACCGTATTCGCGTCGGTATTTGGGGGCTTCCTGCTGGCTAAGGGCCAACTGGCGGCATTGTGGCAACCGGCGGAGATCATCATTGTGCTGGGCGCCGCCGTCGGCTCCTACATCATCTCAAACCCCATGCCGGTGTTGCGGGACACCCTGTCGCAACTGCGCGGCATCGTCAGCTACGAGCGGGAAGACCCGGAGCTGTACCCCCAGCTGTTCGGTCTGATGAACACCCTGATGAGCCAGATCCGCACCAGCGGCCTGAAAGTGCTGGATGAGCACATCGAAAAACCCTTCGAAAGCTCCATCTTCCTGACCTATCCGGCGGTACTGCGCCAACCCATGCTGCTGAGCTTTCTGGTGGACAACCTGCGCCTGCAATCGATGGGCAAACTTGCTGCCCACGAGTTTCAGCATCTGATGGAGGAGGAGATCCACCGCCTGCAGGAAGATCGCATGCGCCCCTCCCACGCCATGCACCGCACCGGAGAGGCCCTGCCCGGGTTCGGCATTCTGGCGGCGGTGATGGGGATCATCATCACCATGGGCGCGATCGACGGCCCGCTGACCATGATCGGCGTGCACGTGGCCGCGGCACTGGTGGGCACCTTCCTTGGCGTGTTTGCCTGTTACTGCCTGTTTGAACCGGCCGCCTCGGCCATGGCTCACCTGATTGACCGCAAGATCGCCCAACTGCATTGCGTCAAAGCGATCATGGTGGCCCAGGTCGCGGGCAAGCAGCCGCTGTTGGCACTGGATGCGGGCCGCCGCCTGATCCAGGAGGAGAACCGCCCCAGCTTCCTGCAACTGGAACGTTACCTCTCTGAGGAGCCGCGCTGATGGCCGCCGGCAAAGAGGTCGTGGTGATGAGGCCCCGGGCTCTGGGCGGCCAGCGGGCCAAAGCCAGCGGAGCCTGGAAGGTGGCGTTTGCCGACTTCACTCTGGCGATGATGGCGCTGTTTCTGGTGTTGTGGCTGGTGCAGGTGGCGGACCAACAGGAACGCGCCTCCATCGTTCAGGCGCTGACCGGCGAGTCGTTGCTGGACGCCACGACCGGCAGCAGCTGGGACTCGAGCCGTCCCCACATTCTTGAGCTGGACGGCACCCTGTCGATGACGGAAGCGGTGATGCCGGCCACCGGCACCGGCGTGGACCGGGCCGGGCCCGCCATGGTCAACCAGATCCCCAAAGGGGAGCGGGGCGCGGCCGCAGGGCGGGGCGACAGCCTGACCAGCCTGTTACCCGGCCCGGTGGAAACCCAGGCCCAGCTTGAAGTGCTGGCCCGGGAGGCGAACCGCATCATTGAGCAGTCGGCCATCGCCGACAACGTGGCGGTGCAGGTGGTGCCTCAGGGGTTGAAGATCCTGATCCGCGATAACCTGAATCAGTTCATGTTTGCCCGGGGCAGCAGTCGTATGACGCCCTATTTTGAGGACCTGCTGTTTGCCCTGGCGCCGCTGTTGAAGCAGGTGGAAAACCCGCTGATGGTTTCCGGCCACACCGACTCAACGCACTTCCGCAGCAAGAACAGCAGCAACTGGGAGCTGTCCAGCGAACGTGCGCTGGAGGCCCGTCGGGCCCTCGAATACGGCGGGGTAGGGCGCAACCAGTTCTTCAAGGTGGTGGGCATGGCGGATCAGGTGCCGGTTGAGCCGGACGACCCCCGCTCCAGCGCCAACCGCCGGATTGAGTTGATGGTGCTCACTCACAAGGCGGAGATGGAACTGCGCAACTTATTTGGTGTACCGGGAGGGCACAGCGTGCCGGTGGCCAACGAGGCCGCCGAGGCCAATCAGCCGCGAGGGCGATACGTCGAGGCGGCGCCATGAGTGATGAACAACGGGTTGCCGAAGACAATCGGCGGGCCCACGCCCGCCTGTCGCTGCGGCGGGATCCGGAACAACCGCTGGTGCTGGCTTGTGACGGCATCCCCGCCAGGCTGGTCAAGCCCCACTGGTTTCGTGACAAGGTACTGGGGATTGGCTCGCTTAAGGACGTGAGTGTCGGTGGCTGTGGGTTGATCAGCGCCGCACCGGTCGACATGGACACCCTGGTGCAACTGGAAGTTGGCGAGATGTCACTGCCTTGCCGGGTGGTGCGCAAAAGCCTGGTGCAGGGCGCACTGCACTTTTACGGGTTGCGCTGGGAAGCGATGGAACAGACTCAGCTGTTGGCGCTCTATTCCGCCATCAGCCGATTGAAAAGCAAGAGGGAAGGACGGTGAGCCAATTTCAGCGGCATGGTCCGGACAAACTACAAAAGTATTTTCTCTACCTCATTGTGGGGGATTGGTTGCTGTTGGGTGGGGTGGCGCTGGTGCTCGACTCACTCAGTTTCGTGTACGGCTGCCTTATTGCCCTGCTGGTTGTGGCCTATAACGTGCTGCTGATGAAGCTCTGCTTTTTCCGGGCACGACGGGCCAGTGATGGCTACCTGCTCTATCCGGTGGTGTTCGCCGGGTTGTTGTCGTTTGCCATATTGGGGTACGTG
>CAZWED010000220.1:0-2946 GCA_964632645.1 uncultured Ferrimonas sp.
CCGAGAACATGGAAGTCCACGTTTTAAGAAGTAGAACATCCGCAAGCGTTACCGCTAGGGCGCTAAGAAAACTTAATTCGCAATAAGGATATAGCCTTACCCTCATCCATTGCGCATTTAACATAATATACATTGTGCGCAATGTGGTAAATTGCGATTAGTCGTGGAAATGGCGGGTGCCGAACCCTTGTATTGAGTGCCAAATCTTTTGGGACGCCGAGTCATTCAACGGCTGTGTTACGTCGCCGACTGGCACTTCACAGAAGTCGCATGCTGTCGAACTCACGGAGGGATTTCATATGGTTACATCGACAACCGATTTTTGGCTTGAGCTCCTTAGAACCTTTCCCAGGTCAGATTGCCAAGGCATTGATTTTAAAGCGGCTGGACTGGCCTTAGGTGTTGCACCTTCCACCGTAAAGCGATGGCGAGCAAAGGAGCCGCCGCGCAGTATTAAACGTTGTCTTTATCTGTATCGACGAGCGATACCTGACGCTAAGGACTGGGACGGTTTCTGGTTTGCAGACAATCAACTTTATACCCCCTTTAAGGGATTGTCTTTCAGAGCAGTCGACCTGTTGCACATATTCTATGAGCGTCAATTTTCGGCTCTTGATCAAGCAGAGAAAGCCCAGCTGAAGAAGCAACTTGCGACTCTACGGAATGATGAGGAACGGCTTGCCATAGTGGATGAGATTGATGCAGTTATACAAATCCTAAACTCGATTAAATGCAGTCCATTACTGGTAAAACATTGGCATGGGGCTCTGGTAAAACGAACCTGATATCTTGAAATGCCGATAATTAGGGTTATCGGCGTTAGCGATACAAAATAAGATTGCGTCTTAGGTATTCAATCCGCATTACCTGCATTCCCTTGTCGATAAGAAAGCAGATATTCATGGGTTTACGTCAAATTATATGGATGAAGAGATTGGGCACTTGAACCGACAAAGTGGTTTCGATGAATCCCTATTTTGATACTGCAGTTAAACTGCCTGAACGCTAATAGCCATCTCCATTTTTGGCAGTTCACATTCTTCTTTGGCCAATCATTGGTTTGATCTACTTGCCTGTCTACCACATGTGACAGTGCCGACTTTCCCCACCTAGCCGCCCTATCCTCCTGATTGAGAAAAGAAACGGGAGCCTTGGCTCCCGTTGGTGTTGCGGCAGGTGGCCCCAGTTCAGGTATTGGGAACCGGTGGGTGGATCTGAACGTTGCCGCCGTCCAGGTCGCCTTCACAACGGGCCACTTCGTTTTGGTCGCCGTCGTAGATCACCATTTGGATATGGTCGTAACCATTGCCCTTCTTACCAGCCGGCTCACCGGCATCCTGCAGGAAGCCGTCACAACGATACCCACTCTGGTTGTTAAAACGACCAGTACACTCGAAGTACAGCGTATCGACCACCAAGCCCTTGTTGCCACCGGGCTGTTGTGGCCCCCCTTCGGTTTCGTCGGTGCAGCGTACTGCCGTAATGTCATTGGTGTGGAACTTGTCCCCTTGCTCCGCACCGGTATCGGGCCCATCGGTGTGGAAGTTGACTTCAAAGGCACCGGAAGGCGGCGGACCAACATTGCCACCAAAGGTGCACTGCTTGGGTCCGGACACCACGCCGGCGTTGAAGAAGCCACCGGTGGTTACCCAACAGGGACGCTCAGGCTCTTCGTCCAGTACCACACTGGTGATGGCACCGGAACCGCCCATCACAATCCGCATGGTATCCACCCCTTCAATGCCAATCTGTTGGGTATAGACACCATTATCCCCGGTTGGATGCAGTGTCAGCATCACGCCTGGTGCCGGGATTTTCGGACCAAACAGATAAACACTGGTCCCATCCTCGCCCTCTTCCTGTTCGACATCCATATAGCTGATGGAGTTAATGGTGACCGTGCTGCCTTTTTTCAGACTGGTAAAGTCGAGCTCAAAAAACTGCCCCTTTTGGTCGTCATCATCCGGGTCGGCTACCTTGGCATCATCGGGATCAATCCGGCCATTGCCGTTGGTGTCATCGAGTCCGGCGGGCTCGTTGATGATCAGTACATTGCCCAGTGCGGTATTGTTTTCAAACGGAGAGCCCAGTTTGCCGCCCGTGTTCGGGTCGCTGCGGGAATCCACACCGGGGCCACCGAAGTCCTGGTTGGGGGTGCCAAGGTCATCATCACCACCGGTAGGATTTTCTGAATCAAATATGACAGCCGCGTTGTCGTCAATGGTGAGCTGAGGGTTGAAACCCCAGATTTTGACGGTGCCACCACGCAGCCCGCTGGCACCATTGCCATTGGACAGTTCACCGACAATCTTGCCGGTGGGCAGTTGGTCAAAATGGAGTTCCGCAGCGTATACGTTTAGAGCCAAGCCGACGCTAATGGCAGTCAAACCGAGAGTTGCAGGGTGTTTCAGACGCTTTCTCATAACGGCGCCCCTTATTTTTTGTTGGGCTACGAGAGGGTTGGGTGGTGCTGAGGCGCAAGTGTAGTTGAGATTTACATGCGCTTTTCTGATGCCCCGATGCAATCTTGATTCGCTGGCATTGGCATTGAGGGTGTAAGTGACTCAATCCGCGACAATAATCTCCCTTCAGCTGTTAACCAATTGAATCAACGATGTTTTATATCCGCTTAATTTCAATGGCTTAGACCGCAAAAGCCCTTATATCAATTGGGTCTGAGACTCTGCGCTTTACTCACTTTCGGTATTACAGACGGTTAGCTGCCCTCCTCCATTTGCGCTAATTCCTGCAGTAACTCCTGAAAATTGAGGTCCTGGTAGCTGTGATCATGCTGACGCGGGTCGAGCGCATAAAGGTCGAAATGCTCCGGATGATGATGATTCGTCTTGAGGCCATAGCCTTTGCTGGCCGCTTGCTGCGCCAACAGATTAAATTTCAGTCCCATTGCGTTCACTGTCGCCTCCAAATGTCACATGTGAGAATGGC
>CAZWED010000220.1:3046-6097 GCA_964632645.1 uncultured Ferrimonas sp.
CCCACGAAATTCAGCATTTTAGGCTATGTCACATGTGGTAATATTGAGCCTCTGTTTATCCAGTTTAGTGTCTTATGGCCAAACCACTGCCCATCACCTGTGACTTTATCCGATTCCTTTTGAGCCGTTCTGCCCCATTCCTGGTTCGCTATGCCAGCCTCGCCGATCCCGACAGTTGGCGGCTACGGGTACAGGAGCAGCAGTTGCCCCAATGGCTGCTCCGTGAACAGCAAGGTGACGAAACCCTGAGTGACGATCTTGTCGCCTTTGTTGAACTGACGTTTGGCCCGGGACGATTGCCTATGCTTCGACGCCGATACAGTACCCACCTGCATCGGGTAGCCCGTCAAAAGAAGGCGATCGATCTGGACCTGGAAGCTCTGGCCGCATTGGACCGCATTCGCGATCAGTACAAACTCGACTCCTACTCGGAAACCATCACCTGGATGGCAAGAGAACTCGCTGAAACCGACAGCTGAATGACCGAATGCTGGGGGCGTATATGCCCCCTCTTTTGTGCCGCTTGGCACCATTTAGATCAGATAATTGCCGTTAGTTGATCTAATGGATCATTCTCGCTAGGATCATCGAATCGTTTTGTTTTGCCACGGAATTTATGGATCGTAGCCCAGCACTCCTTTCACCAAATCAAGGGCTTAGCGTAGTCATCGATGAGATGGATCAGGCCTTGCTCGACCAGGTTCATCGGGCCCGTTTGGCGGAAAAAACCTGGCTGGCTCGTCGTTCCGATCTGCGACAGTACGGCTACTGGTGCCAGGCACACGGCATCGATCCCGCCAAAGCAACGGATGCTGACCTCTGTTTGTGGATGACTCATATGGCGTGTGATGGCAGGCCAAATCGTTTGGTCTATAACGTGCACTCCCGCCAATCCTCTTTAGTGTCGGGCCCTCCCCTGTCGGTCCGTTCCATTCGTCGTCGTCTCTCCACCTTAAAGTGGTGGATGGGCCAACAAGGGCGTACGCCCAATCCTGCGGCATCCACTCTGGTTCAGGACCACCTTGCGGGCATCGTCCGGCTGCTTCCCTCTCGTCCCAAGCGGGCAAAAGGCCTGGGCAGTGACCCCTTGGCCCAACTGATGACGCAGATGGAGGAACAGGAGTTTGTCGCTCTACGTGACAAGACGCTTCTCGCGGTCGGTTTTGCCGGTGCGTTGCGAGTCAGTGACCTGGCGTCATTGCAGATCCAGGACATCCGTCTCTACCCCAACGGGGCGAACCTGGGCTTTGAAACCCGTAAGCGACGCAGTGAGTTCAGCCAGGTGCCCATCGTTGCGGGGCAGGATCCAAGCCGCTGTCCTGTCGCGCTGCTTCGGCGTTACCTGACTCGCATTGCCGATCACAGCGGTCCGCTGTTTCGTCGGGCCAACCGTAACCGGCAGCCCTTATGCAAACCCCTTCACCCGACGTCCGTCGCCCGCATCATCATGAAGCGGGCCCGAGAGATCGGCCTGACCAGCAGCCACGGCGGCATTTCCGGCCATAGCCTGCGCCGAGGCTTTATCGACTCGGCGCTGCTCAAGGGAGCGCCGATCAGCGAAGTGATGAAGATATCGGGCCACAGGGACCCGAAAACCCTGATGCTCTACCTCGACGACCTTGGCCATTTCGACCAGCATCCCGGCCAAGGCCTCTACTGATCGGTAGCATGGTCCAGGTGGTCCAGCGGCTTGCTTCGGGCGCTTTGGTGGCGTTCCACCTGACTGGTGTGAAGATAATGGCTGGTGGTATCGATGGAGTCGTGCCCTGCATCCGCTTTGACGTGAGACAAAGGACGACCATTCAGGTTGATGTCATGGGAGATGCCGGTGTGTCTGAGGCTGTGCACCGTCATGCTTTCCATCTCCCGGGCATCGTCTGAGAAGCCATCAGCCAGCGCGTCATTCGCTGCAACGCGGATCACTTCGTCCACCAACTCGCGGATCTGCCGCTGCCCCAGATTGGCATTGATCTCACCCACATCCCGGCCCCGATTGGCTGCCCGGTGACGACAGAACAACGGAGTCGGCTCCTTAGGCCCGGGAAGGTCCGGCAACCCCAAATAGTGGCGATATCGCTTAAGCGCCGACAGCATGGCATCAGACACCGCAACCGTCCGGCTCTTACCACCTTTACTCATGGGCACGTAAAAGCCCCATACCCCGGTTTTGCTGTCCCGACGAAACTGGCCCATCACCGGACTGAAACCGGGACGGGCCGACACCTCTGACACCCTCAGATAACAGCTGTACAGCAGCGACACCAGAAACAGCGAGCGCTCGTAGCTATCCGGACGCTCATCGGCCAGTCTTGTGGCGGCCGCCATGACGTAGGACCACTGCAACTCGGTAAACGCCTTCATCGGCGCCTCTTCTTCCATGCCCGCATTGCCGGCGTATCGGGCCTTTGCCCTTTTCAGTAGTAACGCGGCGGGATTGCGATCGGTGTATTCGACGTCGTTCAGATAGGTAAAGAAGGCCGACAACAATGCCAGTTTGGTCTTAATGGCGGACACACTCAAACGGTAAGGCAGTGCTTTGCCCAACGCCATTTTACCCAGAAAAGGTCGCCAGAGCGGATTCGGGCGTCGCCCCTCCTCGCCCTTTAGCCGGACAAACTGTGCCACATTGCGATAGCCGATCAACGACGCCGGTGGCGACTGACAGTAATCCAGGTAACGAACCAGCAGACGGCGATCCACCATGGACAACGACACGCCCTCCTCCTGCCAGGCCCAATGCAGAAACGTGGTCAACTCACTGCGGTGGGACTTGTAGTTGTTCTCGTTATGGCGTTGCTCGACGAGGAAATCGAGGGCATGTTCGTAGGTCAATGAGGCATCTTCGACCCGGTCGCACACCAGTGCAGCCAGATATTGGTTGATATGGGGGTTGCTCGATTCAAAGTGTTGCAAGGTATCAAACAGGGGCATGGCCGGCGGCAAAGGAACACTCATAAGGTATTTTGATTTCTCATGGACTGTATATCCATACAGTATCCCACAAATCCGGTACTTAAGCCTCCTAATAGCGATTCGATTGCCGAAGAAGCC
>CAZWED010000221.1:0-6055 GCA_964632645.1 uncultured Ferrimonas sp.
CGCCTGAAGTGGCAGCTGGACTGGCAGCAGAGTGACAGCCGCCAGACCACCTACAACTGGTACCAGTACACCGGCGATCGCCGTCTGGACCGCGACTACGAGGAAGATCGCCTGGGTTTCACTCTGGACCTGCATAAAACCCTGTCCACCGGCGCGATAGTTCACACCTTCAGCTACGGCGCCGAGTACGAACAGTGCGCTCTGGAGAACCGCAATACCACCACGGTCTACGGCAGCGGTGAGGTGACCGGCTCCCGCTACGTGCCCAAGGCGGACGCCACCAGCTACGGCCTCTATCTGCAGGACGAGATGGTGTGGGGGGCGTTGCGGGTTACTCCCGGACTGCGCTATGACGATTTTGCCATGACCCCGCGCCAGGACGCGCTGTACCACTACCCTGACACCTTTGATGACCACCAGAGTGACAAGGTAACCTGGCGGTTGGGGCTGCTGTATTCGCTCACCGAGAACCTGGCACTGTTTGGCCAATACGCCCAGGGGTTCCGCGCCCCGGACCTGAAGGAGATGTACTACGCCGAGGACAGCGGTCGTGGCTACGCGCTGCTGCCCAACGCCGATCTCAAGGCGGAACAGAGCGACGCCTATGAACTCGGGCTGCGCCTCAATGGCGGGATGGGCAGCCTGGAGCTGGTGGGCTTTTACAACAATTACCAGGACTTTATCGAACGAACCACCCTGTACGGTGATCCGGCCTACCCCTACGGCCTGTACCAGTACAACAACGTGGCGGACGCCACCATCCGCGGCGCCGAGCTGTCCGCCGAACTGTGGCTGGATTCCCTGGGCGCGCCGGAAGGTTGGGTGATGAACCTGGCGCTGGCTTACGCCAAAGGCGAAGGAAACGACGCTGCCGGCAGCGCCGGGCGACCGCTCAACTCGGTCAACCCGTGGAGTTCGGTGCTGGGCCTGACCTATGACCATCGCTCCGAGCGCTGGGGCGGGGCCCTGAACCTGACCTACAGCGCCGCAAAGGACGCCGATGACATCGCGCCGCCCACCGACTTTACGGGCAACCCGAAAGCGGCCTACGCCCCCGACGCCTACACCGTGGTGGACCTGCTGGCCTACTTCAAACCGATGGCGAACCTGACCCTGCGCGCCGGCATCGACAATCTGCTGGATGAGAAGTACGTGCGCTGGCAGGACGTGGCAGGCATTGAGGCGGGGCGTCCCTACATGGACCGCTACACCCAGCCGGGCCGCAATCTGAACGTCAGCGTGAAGCTGGATTTCTGAGTTCGCCCTTCGCCGGATTTCGGCCTGTAATCCCAGCCCCCACTCCGGGGGCTGTCCGGCTTGTCATACTGGGGGTAGGCGCCCGTCGTGGCATGACCGCAGCAGGCCGCCGAAAAATGAGGACATGACGTGCAAAATGATTCCCGCCTTCACCTTTCCCCCTCCTGGCTGTGGCAGCAGGCCAAAGCGCACTCCGGACGGTTGTTCGCCGCCAATGTGCTGGCCATTCTGGCCACCCTGATCAGTGTGCCCATTCCCCTGCTGCTGCCGTTGATGGTGGATGAAGTGCTGTTGGCGCAACCCGCCGGAGGGGTTGCCATGCTCAATGCGGTGCTGCCCGACTCCCTACACACCGCCAGCGGCTACATCCTGAGCGTGCTGATGCTGATCATCCTGATGCGCATCGTCAGCCAGGCGCTCAACATCCTGCAGACCCGACAATTTACCCTGGTGTCGAAAACCCTCACCTGCCGCATCCGCCAACACCTGCTGGACAAACTGGGGCGCATCGCCTTTTCGCAGTTTGAAAGTCACGGCAGCGGCGGCGTGACGGCGCACCTGGTGACCGACGTCGAAACGCTGGACAGCTTCATCAGCAGCAGCCTGAGCCGGTTCCTGATCAGCGTATTGACGGTGATTGGCGTGGCGGTGGTGCTGCTCTGGCTGGACTGGCGACTGGGGCTCTTTATCCTGCTGCTCAACCCCATCATCATCGCCCTGTCGCGCAAAATGGGGCAGCGGGTTCAGCACCTGAAAAAAGCGGAAAACCGGTCGTTTGAGCGTTTTCAGCAGCGCCTGGTGGAAACGCTGGACGGGTTGTACCAGCTGCGTGCGTCCAACCGGGAGCGGCGCTACCTGGCGCGGCTGAAGCAGGACGCCGACCGGATCCGGCAGGATGCCGACACATACGCCTGGCAGGCGGACGCCGCGGGGCGATTGTCCTTCCTGATGTTCCTGCTGGGCTTCGAGCTGTTCCGGGCGGTGGCGATGATCATGGTGGCGTTCAGCAGCCTCAGCATCGGCGAGATCTTCGCGGTGTTTGGTTACCTCTGGTTTATGTTGTCGCCGATCCAGGACCTGCTCGGCATTCAGTACAGCTGGTACAGCGCCCGGGCCGCCATGAACCGGCTCAATGGCCTGCTGGCGCTGGAGGAGGAGCCGCAACAGCCGGTTAGCGCGCATCCGGCCCTGGCGGCGCCGCAACTGGAGGTGGCGTTTGAGCAGGTCAGTTTCCGTTACGACAACGAGAAGCAGGTGCTGAACAACGTCAGCCTCACCATTCCGGCCGGCCGGACCGTCGCTTTGGTGGGGGCCTCCGGCGGTGGCAAGTCCACGCTGATCCAACTGCTGCTCGGCCTGTACCGGAAGAACCGGGGCGAGATCCGCATCAATGGGACGCCCATCGAAGCGATAGGCTACGAGTCCCTGCGGCAGCAGACGGCGGTGGTGTTGCAGCAGCCGATGATCTTTAACGACACCCTGCGGGCCAACCTGACCCTGGGAGACGACGGCTTCAGTGATGCCCAGCTCTGGCAGGCGTTAACCGTTGCCCAGCTGGACGATGTGGTCTCGCGACTGGATAAGGGGCTGGAGACCGAGTTGGGGCGGCAGGGGCTGAAACTCTCCGGTGGCCAGCGCCAGCGCCTGGCCATCGCCCGCATGGTGCTGACCGATCCCAAACTGGTGATCCTGGATGAGGCCACCTCGGCTTTGGATACCCTGACGGAAACCCGGTTGCAACAGGCTCTGGGCCGATTCCTGCAGGGACGCACCACCCTGATAGTCGCCCACCGCCTGTCCGCCATCCTGCCCGCCGACATCATCTACGTGCTGGAGGACGGCCGGGTGGTGCAAAGCGGCAATCACCGTCAGTTGCTGGCGCAGGAGGGGCTGTATCGCACCCTCTATGCCTGAATCTGGCGGGGCTGAATAGAGGGTTCGGCAACAAAAAAGCCCGGGCGATGCCCGGGCTTTTTTGTTCAGTGGATGGCGGTTCAGGCTTTGGCCGGAACCGGTTGGGCGTCGTTGCCCTGCTTTTTCACCCACAGCAGCAGGCCGGCCAGGGTGGCCAGCGGAATCACCACGTCAAACAGGGTGCCGGCGGAGCCGAACAGCAGGTTCAGGGCGGTCACCATGGTGGCGCCGATGGCCCAGGCGATCATGGCGGTAACGCACCAGATCTCCATCTGCGCTTTGGTGTCGTCCACGCCCAGAGTGCGGGTCACCACGTGGAAGTAGGAGTCGTTGAAGTGGCTGAAGCCGATGGAGCCAACGGCACAGGCCAGGGCAACGAACACCGGCTCCAGCCCCAGACCGGCCACCATGGGCGCGGTGATGGTGGCGGCGGTGATCATCGCCACGGTGGCGGAACCCTGGGCCAGGCGCAGCAGTGAGGCGATGGCCAGCGGCACCAGGATCGGCGGCAGGCCGGTGGCGGCGATGCTCTCGGCGATCACGTCACCGGCGCCGGAAGCGCGCAGAACGGCACCCATGGCACCACCTGCACCGGTCACCAGCAGGATGATGCCGGTGGAGGAAACACCGGATTCCATGGACTGGATCACCTGCTCACGGGGCATCTTGGCCGTCAGGCCGTAGAGGGCGATCAACAGGCCGATGCCCACGGCGATCACCGGGTGACCCAGCAGGTCGATGGTGTGGTGCAGCAGGGTCGGGTCCTGGCCTTCCGCCGGGCCGCCCACCAGGGTGCGGGTCAGGATCAGGGCGATGGGCAGCAGGATGGGCGCAAAGGAGAGGACGTTGCTCGGCAGTTGCGCCTCTTCGTCGGCGCTCATCTCTTTCACGCCTTTGAACAGCGCCGGTTCGGTGATCCATTCACCGTTCTCGGCCGGAACGCGGTAGTACTTCTCGCCCACGCGACGGGTGTAGAAGATGGTGCCCAGCATCATCGGAATGGAGACGATCAGGCCCCACACCATGTAGGAACCCAGGTCGACACCCAGCAGCGCGGCAACGCCCACCGGGCCCGGCGTCGGCGGTACCATGGCGTGGGTGATCAGCAGGCCGATGGCCAGGGTGGCACCCAGGCCCACCATGGATTTGCCGATGTTCTGGGAGATGGCGCGCACCAGAGATTGCAGCAGCACGTAGGCGGAGTCACAGAACACCGGGATGGAAACCAGCACGCCGGTAAAGCCCAGTGCGATGTCTTCACGCCCCTTGCCGAACAGTTTGATGAAGGTACGGGCCATGCGCTTGGCGGCACCGGACACTTCAAAGCAGGCGCCCATCATCACACCGAAACCGATGATCAGGCCGATGGAGGAGAGGGTGCCACCGAAGCCGGAGGTGAGGGCGGCGGTCAGATCGTTAGGCGTCATGCCAGCGAGCAGACCGATGATCAGGGCAGTGATGATCATCGCCGGGAAGATGTGAATACGGGTTTTCAACACCATGGCGAGGAGTGCCAGCAGGCCCGCGACTACGCCGATGATAGTGGTTTCCATGAAGGTACCTTTTTCTCTTCTCTATTTAAGGTTGCGCCGGACTGCAGTGCGCCCGGCGTCGTTTTGCTTCTTGTGTTATTTCGCCAGGTAGGGCGTTACCCAACCCAGGCCAAATTCGGTGCTGTGGCGCGGCTTGTACTCGCAGCCGATGTAGCCGTCGTAGTGCTGGTCCAGCACCTCGAACAGGTGGGGGTAGTTCAGCTCACCCTCGCTCGGTTCATGGCGCTCCGGCACGGAGGCGATCTGGACATGGCCGATGTGCCGGCCCATCTGGGCGATCAGGCGGGAGAGGTCGCCATCCATGATCTGGGCGTGATAGAGGTCCAGCTGCACTTTGACGTTGGGGCGGTCGATCGCCTCCACCAGCTCCACCGCTTCCATCTGGTGGGCCAGAAAGTAGCCGGGGACGTCGCGGTCGTTCAGCGGCTCAATCTGGATGCTGATGCCGTGCTCGGCGTAGCGGTCGGCGGCCCAGCGCAGGTTGTCGATGAAGGTGGCGCGATGGGCGTCGTAGTCGAACCGCTCGTCGATCACGCCCGCCATGGCGTGCACTTTTTTGCAGTTCAGGGCCAGGGCATACCCCAGGGCGATCTCGGCGTTGGCGCGAAACTCCGCTTCACGGCCGGGGATGGCCGCCATGCCACGCTCACCCGCATCCCAGTTGCCCGGGGGCATGTTGAACAGGGCCTGCTCCAGGCCGTGGATCTTCAGCTGCTCGGCCAGCGCGTCGGCGTCGTAGTCGTAGGGAAACAGGAACTCTACGGCGGTGAAGCCGGCGTTGGCGGCGTGGGCGAAGCGCTCCATAAAGGGCACTTCGGTGAACAGCATGGTCAGGTTGGCGGCAAACTTAGCCATAACGGCGCTCCAGCTCGGTAATTTGGTCGTCGGTGAGGTAGCGGATCCGCTGGTTTTCCAGCATCAGCATCAGCTTGGCGGTCTCCTCCAGCTCCTCCATGTTGTCCACGGCGTTCACCAGGCTGCTGCCGGTGACCACCGGGCCGTGATTGGCCAGCAGCATGGCGTTGTGGCGGGGCGAGAGCGCCGCCAGATCACGGGCGATCTCGGCGCTGCCCGGGGCGTAGTAAGGCACCAGCGGCAACGTGCCCACGCGCATCACGTAGTAGGGGGTGAAGGGGCGGATGACGTTGTCCGGGTCGAGATCGGCCCGGCAGGAGAGGGCGGTCAGGTGCGTGCAGTGCAGGTGCACCACCGCCTCAAACTCCGGGTTGGCCTGATACATGGCGAGGTGGAACTGCACCTCTTTGGAGGGGCGGTCGCCGGACAGATGCTCGCCATCCAGAGTCACTTTTGAGAGTTTGTCCGCCTCCAGG
>CAZWED010000222.1:0-6047 GCA_964632645.1 uncultured Ferrimonas sp.
CGCCATAGCCCTCAATGCCACGGCCCGGGTTGGGGTCGATCAGGCAGTTGGAGGTCATCACAATGGCGCCGGGGAAGTTGGCAAACTCTTTCTGCTGGTTCTGCCAGGCGGTGCCGTAGTTGCCCACCAGGTGCGGGAATTTGTGGCCCAGCTCGGGGTAAGCGTGGGCGGGCAGCATCTCACCGTGGGTGTAGACGTTGATGCCGGTGCCCTGGGTTTGCTCGAGGATGTGCAGCAGGTCGATCAGGTCGTGACCGGACACCAGAATCGCCTTACCGGCCACCGGCTTCATGTTGACCTTCACCGGCACCGGGTGACCAAAGGCGTCGGTTTCGCCCTTGTCCAGCATCGCCATCACGCCGAAGTTCAGGTGGCCAATGGCCATGGACAGTTCCAGCAGTTCACCCATCTCGGACGGGTCCTCGCCCAGACGAGCCATGATGCGGTGCAATTCGCCATACAGCGCTTCGTCCTGCTGACCCAGTACCCGGGCGTGCTCCATGTAAGCCGCCACCCCTTTCAGGCCATACAGGCACAGCAGGCGCAGGCCCACGATGTCTTCACCCACGTCCGCCAGGCCACGGTTCACCACGGTCTGGGGCGCCACCGCCAGCATGGCGGCTTTGTCGACGGTCAGCTCAAGCCGGGCGGCACCCGCCGGGGTTTCCACGGCGATGCCCTGCTCGGCACAGGCGGCCTCGTAGGCGGACTTCAGGCGGTTGCGCAGGGTCATGGCCTGCTCGGTGTAGGCCACCAGACGCGCCGCATCAAAGTTCACGTTGGTCAGTGTGGAGAAGAACGCCTGGGGCACGTAGGCGTCCACTTCGGCGTCGATAACGCCCACCTGGCGAGCCAGGTGCGCATAGGCAGAGACGCCCTGCAACAGGTAAACCAGCACGTCCTGCAGGTCGGAAATCTCGGCGGTCTTGCCGCACATCCCCAGGCTGTAGCTGCAGCCGTTGCTCATTGGGGTACGAATGGTTTGCTCACACTGAACACAAAACATGGTCTCACTCCATTTGTTGCAATACATATGCATCTTTTATGGCGCCATCATACCCCTCCTCTCAAAACAAAACATGCATCAAATATGCTCTTTTAACTTTTCTCTGATCCGGATCAAGAAAACCCCGGACTGACGCCCTGTTTAACAGCCAGGATTGAACACCTTGCTGCCGGGGTCAGACCGGGGTTTTGAGGATCGGTCTCTGTTTGAAAACCGGCGGTTACGCCGGCGGTGCCACGCTGTGACGCCCCACCAGGGCCGGTGGCAACACCACCTGACGGCCGGGCAGTGCCGGATCGCGGATCCGCTCCAGCAACATGGCCAGCGCCTGCTCCGCCAGCGCCTCCATTGGCTGCCGGACGGTGGTCAGCGGCGGATTGCAGTAACGCGCGGCCGGGATGTCGTCATAGCCCACCACCGAAACCTCTTCCGGCACGCGCCGGCCCGCTTCCAGCAGCGCGCGGATGGCGCCCATCGCCATCAGGTCGTTACTGGCAAAAACCGCGGTTAAGGTCGGCTCGCGCTGGATCAGGCTGTGCATCGCCCGGTAGCCGCCTTCAAAGCTCAGTTCATCGGCACAGATCCACCCCGGGTCCACCGCCAGTCCTGCTTTCTCCATGGCCCGCCGATAGCCGGTCAGTCGGCTTTGGCTGTTGCGCTTGCAAAGCGGCCCGGCCAACACGCCAATGCGCCGGTGGCCCAGCTCGATCAGGTGGGCCACCGCCAGCTCACCGCCCTGTTCGGAATCGTCCAGGATGCGGTCGTAGGCCGCCTGTTCCGGAGCGGAATCCATCACCACCGCAGGCAGCGCCAGCCGCTCGCTGATGTCCGCCATCGCTTCCTGCTGGGTGTCCGAACTCATCAGCAGCATCCCGTCCACCCGACGCTGCGCCAGCATCGCCAGGTAGTCCCGGGCGCGATCCGCGTTGCCCTGGGTGTTGCACAGTATCAGGTTGTAGCCGTGGCGATACGCCACCCGATCCACCCACTGGATCAGGTCGGCATAGAAGGGGTTGTTGGTGTCGGTCACCAGCATGCCCAGTACCCGGCTGCTGCCGCCTTTCAGGCTGCGGGCCACCGTATTGGGCACGTAGTTGAGGGCCGTCACCGCCTCAAGCACCCGCTGCCTCGCTTCTTCCGAGACAAAGCGGGTTTCGTTCAGCACATGCGACACCGTGGTGGTGGACACCCCCGCCAGGCGGGCCACGTCTTTGATGGTGGCCATGGCTCAGCCCTGGCTGGCCAGCAGAGCCTGCACCTCATCCCGGGTGGGGATGGAGCTTTGCGCCCCCAGGCGGGTCACCGACAGCGCCGCAGCGGCCTGGCCGAAGCGCACCGCCGCCTCCAGCGACTGCCCCTCCAGCAGGGCGGTGACCATGCCGCCGTTAAAGGTGTCGCCTGCGGCAGTGGTGTCCACCGCCTCCACCACGAAACCGGGGATCTGACGCCCCTCGCCCGCTTCGCTCAGCCAGACGCCACGCTTGCCCAGGGTGATCATCACCGTTCTGATGCCAAAGCGCTGATGCAGGGCCCGGGCGGCACGGTCGGCGTCTTCCAGCGTGTCGATGGCGATGCCGGTCAACTGCTCCGCTTCGGTTTCATTGGGGGTCAGGATGTCCACATGACGCAGCAGCGCGTCCGGCAGATCCCGCGCCGGCGCCGGGTTCAGTACCACGGTGGTGCCCGCTTCCCGGGCCAGTCGGGCTGCCAGCTCCAGACTCTCAATGGGGGTTTCCAGCTGAAGCAGCAGCAGGTCGGCGTCGGCGATGTGCTGGTGATGGCGCTGCACCCTCTCCGGGCTCAGAGCCGCGTTGGCGCCGGGCCAGATGCCGATGTGGTTCTCGCCCTTGCTGTCGACGTAGATCATCGCCAGGCCGGTATTCTGGCCGGACACGGTATCGATGGTGACGGTATTGATGCCGTCGGCAGCAAACTGCGCCACCATCTGGGCCCCGATGGCGTCTTCCCCGACACAGCCGATCATGGTGGTCTGCGCCCCGAGGCGCGCCGCCGCCACCGCCTGGTTGGCGCCCTTGCCACCGGCGACGATGTCGTACTGGTTGGCGGTCAGGGTCTGGCCCGGTCGGGGGAATTGGTCCACCTGCAGAAGGTGGTCCACGTTGATGCTGCCCAATACGGTGAGAGTTGCCATCGAATCTTGTCCTTACCCGGAATACGTTGTGATGGAATGGTCGTGTTACTTGCTGATCAGCTTGAGCGGTACCGGCTGGTAGGCCTCAACCGGCTCACCGGCCAGAATTTTGGCCGCCATCTCGACCCCGAGGCTGCCGATCAGCTCCGGCTGTTGCGCCACGGTGGCCGCCAACAGGCCCCGTTTGACCGCGGCAATGCCGTCGTCGGTGCCATCAAAGCCGACAATCAGCACCGACTGGCCCGCGCCGCGAACCGCCCGCAACGCGCCCAGCGCCATTTCGTCGTTCTGGGCAAAAATGGCCTGCGCTTCGCCATTGGCGGCCAGCAGGTTTTCCGCCACGTTGAGGCCTTTGGTGCGGTCAAAATCCGCCGGCTGGCTGGCCAGCAGTTGCAGCGCGTTCGCGGCAACCGCCTGGGCAAACCCTTCGCCACGCTCGCGGGCGGCAGAGGTGCCCGCGACGCCCTCAAGCTGCAGCACTTTGGCGCCCTGGCCCAGTTGTTCAGCGATGAAATCACCGGCCAGTTTGCCCCCGGCCACGTTGTCCGACGCGATGTGGCAGGCCACGTCACCCCGGGTGACCCCACGGTCCAGAGTCAGCAGCGGAATGCCGGCACGGTTGACCATGCGGGCGGCGTTGCTGGCCGCGTCAGAGTCCGTCGGGTTGAGCATGATCGCCTTGACCTGGCGTACGGTCAAATCTTCGATGTTGGCCAGCTCCCGGGCCGGATCATTTTGAGAATCCAGCACAATCAGGTCATAGCCCAGGGCGGCCGCCTGCTTCTCAGCCCCCTCCTTGAGAGTGACAAAGAAGGGGTTGTTGAGGGTGGACACCACCAGCGCCAGGGTGTCTTTTGCGGAGGCCGTGGCCGTCAGCCCCAGGGCCAGGGTCAGGGCCGCCGCGCGGGTCATCCAGTGTTTCATGTCAGGCTCCTAATCGTTCTTATGCGTGAGATTTACGGTCGGCCAGCACGGCCAGCAGGATCACCGCCGCCTTGGCGATCATCTGGTAGTAAGAGGACACATCCAGCAGGTTCAGCGCGTTGTTCAAAAAGCCGATGATCAGCGCGCCCACCAGGGTGCCCCAGATAAAGCCACGGCCACCGGCCAGGCTGGCGCCGCCCACCACGACCGCGGCGATGGCGTCCAGCTCATAGGCGGTACCGGCGGTCGGCTGCGCCGAGGAGAGTCGGGAGGTCACGATAAGGCCCGCCAGCGCGGCCATCATGCCGCTGATGCCGTAGACCGCCACCTTGACCCGGTCCACCCGGATGCCGGACAGGCGCGCCGCCGCTTCGTTACCGCCGATGGCGTAAATGTAGCGGCCCAGTCGGGTGTGGTTGAGCAGGAACCAGGCGCCAACAAAGCAGAGCACCATCAGCCAGACGGGCATCGGGACGCCAAACAGGTAGCCGGTCCCGAGGAACGCAAAGGCGTCGGCCGCGTCGGTAAAGCCGGTGGAGATTGGCCGCCCATCGGTGTAGACCATGGTCAGGCCGCGGATGGCGGTCATGGTCACCAGCGTGGCGATAAAGGCCTGCACCTTGCCCTTGGCCACCAGCAGGCCGTTGAGGCTGCCGAGGAAGAGGCCGAACAGCAGGGTCGCCACCAGCGTCACCGCCAGTGGCAGCTCCAGCCCCACCATTGAGGCGCCCAGGGCACCACACAGGGCCAGCACGGCGCCCACCGACAGGTCGATGCCGGCGGTCAGGATCACCAGCGTCATCCCCACCGCAATGATGGCGTTGACCGAGGTCTGACGCAGAATGTTCATCAGGTTACCGGTGGTAAAGAACTGGTCGTTCAGGGTCGATACCACCGCGATCAGCACCAGCAGGGCCAGCAGGGCTTTTTGGTTTTTCAGCCCATCCAGCAGCTTGGGCATCATGGTCTGTGCTTGAGAGGTCATGCTTGGTTCTCGTTATGGGTTTTGCCGAGCGCAGCGGCCAGCAACTGGGATTGGGTGGCGGAGGCGGCGGCAAACTCGCCGCTGATCTGGCCCTGATGCATCACCAGGATGCGATCGCTCAGGCCCATCACCTCGGGCAGGTCGGAAGAGACAATCAGGATGCTCATGCCGTCCTGCTTGAGCTGATTGATCAGCTCGTAGATCTCCTTCTTGGCGCCGACGTCCACGCCCCGGGTGGGCTCATCCAGGATCAGAACCCGCGGCCGGGCCATCACGCCTTTGGCGATGGCGGCTTTTTGCTGATTGCCGCCAGAGAGCTTGCCGATGGCCTGATCCAGCGAGGGAGTCTTGATGTTGAAGCGACGGCTTAGCCGCTCGGTTTGCGACTGCTCATCGGCGTGTTTCAGGCGGCCCATCTGGCTGAAATGGCCCAGCGCCGCCAGGCTCATATTGGCCTTAACGGACATCCCCAGCACCAGGCCATCGCCTTTGCGATCTTCGGAGATGTAGGTGATGCCAGCCTTGATGGCGTCCGCCGGATGGCGCAGCGTCAGCGCTGTGCCGTTCAGCCGGACGGTCCCGGCGTGGGCGCGAACGTCGCCACAAAGCAGGCGCATCAGCTCGCTTCGTCCGGCGCCCATCAGGCCGCTGAAACCAAGAATTTCGCCCTGGCGCAGGGCGAAGGAGACGCCGTTTACGCCAGGGCCGGACAGCCCTTCCACGGCCAGGGATTCGGCCCCGGGGGTCACGGCCACGCGAGGGTACAGATCGGACAGCGGCCGCCCCACCATCAGCTCGATCAGGCGGGCTTCATCCAGCGCTTCCGCGGGATGCTCGGCGATAAACTGGCCATCGCGCATGACGGTGATGCGGTCACAGATGGCGAAAATCTCCTGCATCCGGTGGGAGATGTAGACGATCCCCACGCCGTCGGCCTTCAGTTCGCCAATCACCCGGAACAGGGTCTCGGTTTCGCGGTC
>CAZWED010000223.1:0-6042 GCA_964632645.1 uncultured Ferrimonas sp.
CAGGGCAGCTACCAGCAGGCCTTGAACAAATTCTCGCAAGGACGCGGCAACCTGTTGCGTCAGGGTGAACAGCTGAAAAAGCTCGGCGCAGAGAGCAGTAAGAAGCCGGATCCGGCCCTGCTTGACCAGGCTTTGAGCGAACAGGTCGAACTGACTGAAAATCCCAGCTGATCCGAGTTGTACCCCGGCGCTGCCGGACACTAAGCTTGCGCTATCGAGGCAAGGAGTGTCCGGTAATGAAGTTACGCCGTTGGGCATGCAGTGGCCTGTTGTGCCTGTTCTCTCTGTTCCATCCGGGGCCTGCCGTTGCCGCCGGAGAAGCCGGTTTGAGCGACGATTCCGCCCGCCTGGAGCGGGACAGGGCGCGCTACGTCCAGGCGCGGGACGCCCTGTCCCAGGGGCTGACCAGCGTGTATTACCCGCTGCGCCGCCAGTTGGATGACTACCCCCTAACCCCCTATCTGGATTACCACTATCGACTGGGGCAACTGGATGAACTGACCGCGCAGCAGGCGGTGGAGATCCTTCAGGGCCTGGCGCCAACGCCCCTGTACCACCCATTCAAATACCGCTACCTGCTCTCCCGCGGCAGCCGCAAAGACTGGAACGCGTTCCTGACCATCAGCCCAGAGCCACCGCGCAACGAGGCGCTGCGCTGTTACTTCTACCGTGCCAAACTCGGCACCGGCGACACCGCCACCGCCTGGGCCGGTGCCGAAACCCTCTGGTTGTATGGCAAGAGCCGGGACAAAGCCTGTGACCCGCTGTTTGACGCCTGGACCAAAGCCGGCCAGCGCAGCGACGAATTGGTGTGGCAACGGATGTTGCTGGCGTTTGACGCCGGGCAAACCTCGCTGCTGCGTTACCTCAACAGCAAACTCAGCCAGACCGCCCACCCCAAAGGGGAGCTGCTGCTGCGCCTCTACAGCCACCCCGGTGAACTGCGCCACACGCCCCCCCTGAGCCGAATGGCGGAAACCGGCCAGGCGATCGCTGCCGTCACCCTGAAACGACTGGCCCGGAAAAACGCCAGTCGGGCCTGGAATCGCTACCAGGCGTGGCGGGGCAAACTGGGTGACCACGAGGCGGAGGTGCGTTACAGCCTGCTCTACCGCGCCCTGATCCAGGACGGCGAGTGGAGCAGCAGGCTGGACCCGGAACTGGCGCAGAGCGCCAGCGATAATCTGGTGATCATCCGTCTTCGCAAAACGATTTTCGACGGCGACTGGGCCGGACTGCTGCACTGGATGACCCACCTGTCCGACGACAACGCCAATAAGAGCGAGTGGCGATTCTGGCAGGGGTACGCGCTGAAACGGGAGGGACAACAGGAAGCGGCGCTCAAGCTTTGGCTGGGCCTGGCCAACGAGCGCAACTTCTACGGCTTTCAGGCCGCCCAGCAATTAGGGCAACCCTACGCCATGAACATCACCCTGCCGCCGGTCTCCGAGCAGACCAAAGCGGAAGTGCTGGCGCTGGAGGGGGTACACCGGATCGTGGAGCTGATGGCACTGGGACGGGAAGCGGAAGCCCGGGAAGAGTGGCGCTGGCAGATGGTTCGCCTCACGCCGGCGCAGCAGGCGTCCCTGACCGCCATCGCCTTTGAACGGCAATGGCACTTTCTCACCGTGGACGGCACCATCATCGGCAAGATGTGGGACGCCCTGCCCTGGCGCTTCCCCACCGCCTATGGGGACGACTTCCTTCAGTACGCCGAGATGCGCCAACTGGACATGACCCTGCTGCAGGCGGTGGCCAGACGGGAGAGCGCACTCTATCCCCAGGCCCGCAGCCACGCCGACGCTTACTGCCTGATGCAGTTGCTGCCAACTACCGCCAAACGCACCGCCAAGCAGATTGGCGCCCGCTACGGCGGCCCCACGGATCTTTATGAACCCAAGCGCAACATCCAGCTGGGCAGCGCCTACTACCAGGGGCTGATGGACCGTTATGATGGCAACCGGCTGCTGGCCTCCGCAGCCTACAACGCCGGACCTCACCGGGTAACCCGTTGGCTCGACCGCAGCGACGGCAACCTGGACGCCGCCCGCTTTGTCGCCACCGTGCCCTTCCGGGAAACCCGCGAATACATTGAAGCGATCCTCAGCTACCAGCTGATCTACGCCGCGCTGGCCGGACGGGAGCTGCCACTGATGAGTGAACCAGAGCGCACCCGCGACTATTGATTTGCCTACACTTAGGGCAGGTTAACCAGCCCGGAGGCGGCCATGCGAGTGCTCCTGTTTTGCCTGCTGTTACTGGCCCCGGCGGTGAGTGCGCAGGTTTGGGTGGTGCCGCTGAAAGGCGTCATCGGCCCCGCCAGCGCGGACTTTCTGGTGCACCAGCTGGAGGACGCGGCGCAAAACGACGTCACCCTTCTGGTGATCCAGCTCGATACCCCGGGTGGCCTGGACACCGCCATGCGCGAGATGATCCAGGCGGTCACCCAGAGTCCGGTGCCCGTCGCCACCTACGTGTCCCCTTCCGGTGCCCGCGCCGCCAGCGCCGGCACCTACCTGCTTCTGGCCAGCCATGTGGCGGCCATGGCCCCGGGCACCAACCTGGGGGCCGCCTCTCCGGTGGCCATTGGCATGCCAAGCCAGCCCACGTCACCGGAACCGGACGCCGATCCCAAGGCCGACAAGGGCGAGCCGGAGGCCGATAACGACAAGGTGGTCGCCCGCACCACGCTGGAAAAGAAAGCACTGAATGACGCCATCGCCTACATCCGCAGCCTGGCCGAATTGCACGGCCGCAACGCCGAGTGGGCGGAAAAGGCGGTGAGTGAAGCGGCCAGTCTGCCCGCCAGCGAAGCGTTGGAGATGGGGGTGATTGACCTCATTGCCGGCGATCTGCCCGCCCTGCTTGCGGCGATTGAGGGCCGGGAGGTGACCCTGCTTGGCCAGCCCCACACCATCAACACCCAGGGGGAGATCGTCACCCGCGCGCCCAACTGGCGGCACCGCTTCCTGGCGGTGATCACCAACCCTAACGTCGCCTACATCCTGATGTTGGTGGGGATCTACGGGCTGATCCTTGAGTTCTACAACCCCGGCGTGGGCCTGCCTGGCGTGCTGGGGGGGATCTGCCTGCTGCTGGCGATGTACGCGCTGCAAATGATGCCCCTGAACTACGCCGGCCTGGCCCTGATGGTGCTGGGGATCATCCTGATGATCACCGAAGCCCTGAGTCCCAGTTTCGGCCTGTTCGGCATTGGCGGCGTCATCGCCTTCGCCCTCGGGTCCACCATGCTGATGGATTCCGATCTGCCCGGCTACCGCGTTGCCCTGCCCCTGATCCTCGGCATCTCTCTCACCTCCCTGGGGTTGTTCACTCTGGTGCTTGGCATGGTGCTGAAGGCCCGGCGACGCCCGGCCACCACGGGAGACGTGCAGCTGGAAGGGGGCCAGGCACAGGTGGTGGATGGCTTCCCCGGCCCGGGACGGGTTCGCTTCGGCGGCGAAATCTGGCAGGCCACCAGCGACGACGCGCTCACCAGCGGTGAGACCGTCACCATTCTCCGGAGACAGGGGATGACCCTGTCCGTTCGCAAAAACGAGGAGTCCGCATGATCACCCAATACACGATTCTCAGCGTTCTGGTGCTGGTGGTGGCGCTGCTGGTCAGCATGTTCCGCATTCTTCGGGAATACGAGCGGGCGGTGGTGTTCCTGCTCGGCCGGTTCCAGCGGGTGAAAGGGCCCGGCCTGATCATCATCATCCCCATCGTCCAGCAGATGGTGCGGGTCGACCTGCGCACCATCGTGCTGGATGTGCCCACCCAGGATCTGATCACCCGGGACAACGTCTCGGTGCGGGTCAATGCCGTGGTCTACTTCCGGGTGCTGGACCCTGAGATGGCGATCAACAACGTCGAGAACTACCTCGAAGCCACCAGCCAGCTGGCGCAAACCACCTTGCGCTCGGTGCTGGGTCAGCACGAACTGGATGAACTGTTGTCGGAGCGGGAAACCCTGAACCGCGACCTGCAATCCATCCTCGACCAGCACACCGACACCTGGGGCATCAAGATCGCCAACGTGGAGATCAAGCACGTGGACATCTCCGAAACGATGGTGCGCGCCATGGCCCGCCAGGCGGAAGCCGAGCGGATGCGCCGTGCCAAGGTGATCCACGCCACCGGCGAACTGGAAGCGTCCCAGAAGCTGTCGGAAGCGGCAGCGGTGCTGGCCAATCAGCCCAACGCCCTGCAACTGCGCTATCTGCAGACCCTCACCGAAGTGGCCTCGGACCGCACCAACACCCTGGTGTTCCCGGTGCCGATGGACCTGATCAACCGGTTCGCGGAGAAGCCCACTGGCGAGGGGCGGGATCCTGACCAATAGTGATAACTCCCCGACCTAACATATTGAGATGGATGCATGTCTTCCGATCTGACCGACGCACTGAAACAACTTGAGCAGGTCCTGCTGGACAAATCCCGGGCCCTTCGCCTGTCGATGGCATGCCTGCTTGGCGGCGGTCACCTGCTGATAGAAGACCTGCCGGGGATGGGGAAAACCACCCTGTCGGCGGCGTTGGCCCGCACCCTCGGGCTCAGTTACCGCCGGGTGCAGTTCACCGCCGACATGCTGCCCGCCGACCTGCTCGGGGTGAACATCTTCGACCCTCAAAATAAGGCGTTTGAGTTTCACCCCGGCCCCATCTTTTGCCAGTTGCTGCTGGCCGATGAGATCAACCGGGCCAGCCCGAAGACCCAAAGTGCCCTGCTTGAGGCGATGGCGGAGCACCAGATCAGCCTGGATGGCACCACCCACCCGTTGCCCACCCCCTTCTTCGTGGTAGCCACCCAAAACCCGCAGGAGCAATCCGGCACCTTTCCCCTGCCGGAATCCCAGCTGGACCGCTTTATGATGCGCCTGAGCCTGGGCTACCCGGACCAGGCGGCGGAAAAGCGCCTGCTCAAAGGGGACCACCGGGCGGATGAGCTGGACACCCTGCCCGCCTGCCTGACGCCGGAGCAGCTGATGGGGCTGCAACGCCAGGCACAGCGGGTGGCGGCCACCGACGCGGTGCTCGACTACCTGCTGGATCTGGTGGCCTGCTCCCGCCGGCCGGAACTGGATTGCGCGCCGTTGTCGCCGCGGGCCAGTCGGGCTCTGCTGGCCGCCGCCCGGGCCTGGGCCCTGATGGATGGTCGCCAGTATCTGGTGCCCGACGACGTGCAGGCGGTGTTTCCCTCGGTGGCCGAACACCGGTTGCGGGCGGGGCAACACACCGACGGGTCCATGCGCTCCCAGTTCATCCTTGAGCAGGTCAACCCGATCCGATGAGTGTCTCCGCGCTCTCCCCCCGCACCTGGTGGCGCCACTGGTTGTCGCGACGCCTGCCGCCGGCCCGGCGACAACATCTCAGCCACCGCAGCGTGTTTATTCTGCCCACCGCGCTGGGGGTGGGATATCTGGTGCTGTGTGGCGTGCTGTTTATCTTTGGCACCAACTACCAGAACAACCTGATTTTGGGGCTGTGCTTTCTGCTGGTCAGCCTGTTTAACACCAGCCTGCTGCTCGCCTTTCGCAACCTGTCGGGGCTCACCCTCTCGGCCGGTGAAGGCCACGCCCGCCATGCGGGCGAGTCGGTGCCCTTTGATGTGACCCTGTCGGGGAGCCGCCCCCACTACCACCTCGAACTCCGCTTCGCCGGCGGCGCCGCCCGCTACGTCCCGACCGTGGGCCATCGCCCGCGGACGGTTCAGGTGGCCCATCCCCCCGCGCCCCGGGGCCGCTTAACCCCGGGACGGCTGGTGATCGCCAGCGCCTTCCCCCTCGGCCTGTGCAGGGCCTGGTCGAAACTGGACCTGGACCAGCAGGCACTGGTGTGGCCCGCTCCGGAGTCCGGCCCGCTGCCCAGTCCATTGGCCCGTTCGGATCCCGGTCATCAAAGTGAGCGACACCGCGCCGGCGTTGACGACTTCCACGGTCTGACCCCCTGGCAACGGGGCCAGAGCCTGGCCCGGGTCGCCTGGAAACAGGTGGCCCGGGGCGGTGAGTGGCAGGCCAAGGCCTTTGTCACCCCGGAGGGA
>CAZWED010000224.1:0-2674 GCA_964632645.1 uncultured Ferrimonas sp.
AATTGAGGCCCAGCGCGGCATTGACCAGCGCTTGTTGCTGTTTGTTGTGCACGGAGACGTAACCGCAGGCAGGCGCGGCAGACGCCTCGCGGCCGGCGTAGGTCAGGTTGGCGCCAGCCGGAATGGCTTGCCAGAAGTGGTGCTGGCTGCAGTACCAGGCACCCTGGTTCTGCGGCTCTTCCTGACACCAGACGAACGCTTTCACGTGCTGATAGGCTTCCAGCACCTGTGCCATTTCGGCGTGCGGGAAGGGGTAAAGCTGTTCGATGCGGATCAGCGCCACGTTGGTGAGCTCTTCACGACGGCGCTTTTCGAGCAGTTCGAAGTACACCTTGCCGGAGCAGAACACCACGCGATCGACCTTGGCCGGATCCAACTCGTCAATCTCACCAATCACGTTCTGGAAGTCGCCGTCAGCCAGCTCTTCCAGGCTGCTGACCGCCATCGGGTGACGCAGCAGGGATTTCGGGCTCATGACCACCAGCGGACGGCGCATCGGACGCACCACCTGACGGCGCAGCATGTGATACACCTGGGCCGGAGTGGAAGGCACCACCACCTGCATGTTGTGATCGGCACACAGTTGCAGGAAGCGTTCCAGACGGGCGGAGGAGTGCTCCGGGCCCTGCCCTTCGTAGCCGTGCGGCAGCAGCATGGTTAGACCGCACAGACGGCCCCACTTCTGCTCACCGGAGGAGAGGAACTGGTCGATCACCACCTGGGCGCCGTTGGCGAAGTCACCGAACTGGGCTTCCCACATGGTCAGGCCGGAAGGCTCGGCAGTGGCGTAGCCGTACTCAAACGCCAGTACCGCCGCTTCAGACAGCACCGAGTCGAAGATCTCGATGGGCGCCTGGTCGTCACTCAGGTGACGCAGCGGCATGTAGGTGGTGGCGTTGTCCTGGTTGTGCAGCACCGCGTGGCGGTGGAAGAAGGTGCCGCGACCGGAGTCCTGACCGGTCAGGCGAACCCGATAGCCGCCCTCCAGCAGGGTGGCGTAGGCCAGCGTTTCCGCCATGCCCCAATCCAGCGGTTTTTCGCCGGCGGCCATCGCTTCGCGGTCCTTGTAGATCTTGGCAACACGGGACTGCAGCTTGTGGGATTCCGGCACTTCGCACAGGGCATTGGCCAGGGACTTCAGCTTGTCCAGCGGCACCTTGCTTTGCCACTCCACGGTCCAGTCGTGCCCCAGGTACGGCGTCCAGTCGACGGAGTGCTGCGTCATGGTGCGCCACTCCGGCACCACGCATTCGCCCTGGTCCAGCTGCTCGCGGTAAGTGTTGATCTGCTCGGTCACCTCTTCCGGACTCATCACGCCCTGTTCAATCAGGCGGTCGGAGTAAATCTTGCGCGGCGTCGGGTGCTTTTTGATCTTCTGGTACATCAGCGGCTGAGTCGCGTTCGGCTCGTCCGCTTCGTTGTGACCGTGGCGACGGTAGCAGATCAGGTCGATCACCACGTCGCGGCCAAATTCATAACGGAAATCCACCGCCAGCTGGGCCACAAAGGCCACCGCTTCCGGGTCGTCCGCGTTCACGTGGAAGACCGGCGCCTGCACCATCTTGGCGATGTCGGTGCAGTACTCGGTAGAGCGGGTGTCTTCCGGATTGGAGGTGGTGAAGCCCACCTGGTTGTTGATCACGATGCGAATCGCGCCGCCCACCTTGAAGCCCCGGGTCTGGGACATGTTGAAGGTTTCCTGCACGATGCCCTGACCGGTAATGGCGGAGTCGCCGTGGATGGTGATGGGCATCACCATCTTGCCGGTCTCGCAGTTGCGGCGGTCCATACGGGCGCGGACGGAACCCATCACCACCGGCGAGACGATCTCGAGGTGCGAGGGGTTAAAGGCCAGGGCCAGGTGAACGTTGCCGCCGGGGGTGGCGAAGTCGGAGCTGAACCCCTGGTGGTACTTCACGTCACCACTGCCCAGGGCATCATCGTGCTTACCGGCGAACTCGTCGAACAGGTCGCCGGGCTTTTTGCCCAGGATGTTGACCAGCATGTTCAGTCGGCCACGGTGTGCCATGCCGACCACCACCTCTTTGGCACCCTGGTCACCCGCGCGATAGATGATTTCGCGCATCATCGGGATCAGGGCGTCGCCCCCTTCCAGGGAGAAGCGTTTGGCGCCGGGGAACTTGGCGCCCAGGTATTTCTCCAGGCCTTCCGCCGCGTTCAGACCGGCCAGAATGCGCTTCTTGGCTTCGGCATCGTAAGTGCCCTGCCCCAGCACCGGCTCGAGACGCTGTTGCAGCCAGCGTTTCTCTTCGGTGGAGGTGATGTGCATGTACTCGGCGCCGATCGGACCACAGTAGGTGCTCTGCAGAGACTTGAGCAGTTCACCCAGCTTCATGGTGCCGCTGCCCAGGGCGTAGGAACCGGTGTTGAACTCCCGGCCCATGTCGTCCTCGGTCAGCCCGTGATGGGCCGGATCCAGCTCAGCCACCGGCTCACGCTGCCACAATCCGAGCGGATCCAGATTGGCGCTCTTGTGGCCACGGAAACGGTATTCGTTGATGAGCTGCAGCACACGAACCTGCTTCTCGGTCACTTCCGGATCCACGGTGGTGGTTTTGGAGCGATTGCTGTCCAGCGCGGTGGCGCGGAAGTAATCACGAATACGGGAGTGGGCCACATCGGTACCCGCGCCGTTGGTAGGCAGCTCGGCGAA
>CAZWED010000224.1:2684-6038 GCA_964632645.1 uncultured Ferrimonas sp.
GGGTCATCCAGATAGGCCTCGTACAACTCTTCGATTTAGGCCGCATTCGCCCCAGCGAAGTGGGAGGAAGCCTGCCAAGCCTTGAGGGAACCCTGTTGCATCTCTTTTCCTTTGGGGTAATACCGGCTCAGATGATTATCGTTTTAATTCGCTGAGCACTATACAAAAAAGCCACGACCTTCGTTGGTCGAAGACGTGGCCTTTTTTCAATCCATAAGCGTGAAGTATGCAGTCATTGTCAGACGGCGCGGTTCAGCAGCATGGACTTGATGTGGCCAATCGCCTTCGTGGGGTTCAATCCCTTAGGACAGACATTGACGCAGTTCATAATACCGTGGCAACGGAAAACGCTGAACGCATCGTCCAGATCCGCCAGACGCTCGTCGGTCGCGGTATCACGGCTGTCGATCAGGAAGCGGTACGCGTGCAGCAAACCGCTCGGCCCGACGAACTTGTCCGGGTTCCACCAGAACGACGGACAGGCGGTGGAGCAGCAGGCGCACAGGATGCACTCGTACAGACCGTCCAGCTTGGCACGCTCCTCCGGGGACTGGAGGTGTTCGCGGGCCGGCGTTTTGCCGTCGTTGATCAGGTAAGGCTTCACCTTCTCGTACTGCTTGTAGAACTGGGTCAGGTCGACCACCAGATCCCGCACCACCGGCATGCCGGGCAGCGGGCGGATGGCCAGCTTCTTGCCCTTGAAGGTGGAGATGGGGGTGATACAGGCCAGACCGTTCTTACCGTTCATGTTGACGCCGTCAGAGCCACACACGCCTTCACGACAGGAGCGGCGGAATGACAAAGTCGGGTCCTGCTCTTTAAGCAGCAGCAGGACATCCAGCACCATCATGTCGGAGCCTTCCGGCAGATCCAGGGTGTAATCCTGCATCTTGGGCCGGGCATCGGACTCCGGGTTATAACGGTAGACAGACACTTCGAATTTCATTCTCTGCCTCTCCTTAGTAAGTACGCTTCTTCGGCGGGAAGGCTTCGCGCAGGTTCGGTGACATGTTCACGTCGCGCTTGCTCATTTCGCCGGTCAGCGGGTTGTACAGGCTGTGGCACAGCCAGTTCTCATCGTCCCGCTCAACAAAGTCTTCGCGGGAGTGGGCGCCACGGCTCTCGGTACGGAAGTTGGCGGCCATTGCGGTGGCGATGGCGGTCTCCATCAGGTTGTCCAGCTCCAGACACTCGATGCGCTGGGTGTTGAACGCCTTGGAGGTGTCGCTCAGCCTGGCGTTCTTCAGACGCTCCTGAATCGCTTTCAGCTCGGTCAGGCCCTGAGCCATCGCCTCACCCTGACGGAATACGGAGAAGTTCAGCTGCATGCACTGCTGCAGGTCCTTGCGGATCTGAACCGGATCTTCGCCGTTGCCGTTTTTGCTGGATTCCCAGCGGTTGAAGCGGGCCATGGCGGCATCGATGTCAGACTCGGAGGCGTCGCGGGCTTCGCCCTGGGCGTCCAGAGTCGCCCCCAGGTGCATACCGGCCGCGCGGCCGAACACCACCAGGTCAAGCAGGGAGTTGCCGCCCAGACGGTTGGCACCATGCACGGACACACAGGCGATTTCGCCGACCGCCAGCAGGCCCTGTACCGGCTTCTCGTCGGCACCGATAACCTGACCGTTCACGTTGGTCGGGATGCCGCCCATCATGTAGTGACAGGTCGGGATAACCGGGATCGGCTCTTTCACCGGATCGACGTGGGCGAAGGTGCGGGAGAGTTCACAGATGCCCGGCAGACGGGATTCCAGCACTTCCTGGCCCAGGTGGTCCAGTTTCAGCTTGGCGTGGGGACCCCACGGGCCATCGCAGCCGCGGCCTTCGCGGATTTCGGTCATGATGGCACGGGCCACCACGTCACGACCGGCCAGGTCCTTGGCGTTGGGGGCGTAACGCTCCATAAAGCGTTCGCCATCTTTATTCAGCAGGTAGCCACCTTCACCACGGCACCCTTCGGTCACCAGTACACCGGCGCCGGCGATGCCGGTGGGGTGGAACTGCCACATCTCCATGTCCTGCACCGGCACACCGGCACGCAGGGCCATACCGACACCGTCACCGGTGTTGATGTGGGCGTTGGTGGTGGAGGCGTAGATGCGACCGGCACCGCCGGTGGCCAGCACGGTTGCCTTGGCTTTGAAGTACACGATCTCGCCGGTCTCGATGTCGATGGCGGTACACCCCACCACGGCACCGTCCTGGTTCTTCACCAGGTCCAGGGCGTACCACTCGGAGTACACCTCGGTTTTGTTCTTTACGTTCTGCTGGTACAGGCAGTGCAGCAGGGCGTGGCCGGTACGGTCCGCTGCGGCAGCGGTACGCGCGGCCTGCTCACCGCCGAAGTTCTTGGACTGACCACCGAACGGGCGCTGATACACTTTACCGTTCTCGAAACGGGAGAACGGCAGGCCCATATTTTCCATCTCGATGATGGCTTCCGGGCCGGTTTTGCACATGTACTCAATGGCGTCCTGGTCACCGATGTAATCGGAACCCTTGACGGTGTCGTACATGTGCCATTCCCAGTTGTCCTCGTGGGCGTTGCCCAGCGCCACGGTGATGCCGCCCTGGGCGGATACGGTGTGGGAACGGGTCGGGAACACTTTGGACAGCAGAGCACAGGTCTTGCCTTCCTTGGAGATCTGAAGGGCGGCACGCATACCGGCGCCACCCGCGCCAATCACAATGGCATCAAACTCTTTTGTTGGAATAGTCACTTACACACCCCACAGGATCACGACGCCGGCAAACAGGTAAGCCAGCAGAACCAGGTTGACGACAAACTGCAGGAAGGCGCGCAGCCCCGCCGGCTTGATGTAGTCGGTCAGTACTTGCCACAGGCCAATCCAGCCGTGGACCAGCAGCGCCACCAGGCTCACCAGGGTGTAGACCTTCATGGCGGTGCCGGAGAACAGGCCCTGCCAGGCGGCAAACGTCAGCTCGGGAGTGAGGGCCAGGAAACCGACCATAAACAGGACGAAGCTGGCCAGAACCAGTGCGCTGGCGCGCAACAGGACAAAATCGTGGACGCCGCTGCGTCCCAGAGTTGCGGCATTTTTTACCATAACCAGATCCCCGCAATTACAGACAGGACAACGGTGATTGCCATCGCGGCGCGGGCGGAGTTGTTGCCACTCTCCATGGAACCCTCGAAGTGGCCCAGGTCCATCAACAGGTGGCGAATGCCGCCACAGAAGTGGTAGGCCAGTGCGGTCAGGATCCCCCAAACAACGAATTTAGCGATTGGGCTGTTCATGATTTCCGATACGGTCTCGAACCCCTGGGCGGATCCCAGAGATGTGGCCAGCAGCCACAGCAACACCGCAATGGAGACAAACAGGATGACACCGC
>CAZWED010000225.1:0-5959 GCA_964632645.1 uncultured Ferrimonas sp.
GCAGCTGCAGGCTGCCATCGGCCCGACGCCGCCGCCCCTGGCAATCGTCCATCCAGGCCCCGCCGCGCTTGTTCTGGCGGGCGTAGAGGTCGAGGTAGAAGCTGCCGCGCACGCTGCCATCCGCTTCCAGAATGTCAAAGAAGCGCACGTCTTTGTGCCAGCTGTCGACCCCGTCGCGCTCCTGCACCTTGACGTTAAACAGGCGCTCCACGGTGTGGAACAGGCCGGACAGCACCTTATCTTCCGGGAAGTAGGGACGCAGGGCTTCGTCGGAGATCTGGTACAGGTGTTGTTTCTGCTTTTCGGCGTAGTAGGTGATGTCCCAGGCGTTCAGGCTTTCCACCCCGTGTTCCGCCCTGGCGTATGCGGTCAGGGCTTTCAGCTCCGCCTCCCCCTGCCCTTTAGAGGCCAGCGCCAGCTCGTTGAGGAAGCTGATCACCTGCTCCGGGGTTTCGGCCATCTTGGTCGCCAGGGACTTGTGGGCCGGGCTTTCAAAGCCCAGCAGTTGCGACAGTTCCAGGCGCAGCGCCAGGATCTCATCCATCAGGGGCCCATTGTCATACTGACCCGCATGGGGGCCCTGATCGGAGGCCCGGGTGCTGAAGGCGGTGTACACCTCACGACGCAGGTCGGCGTTATCGGCGTACGTCATCACCGCCAGATAGGAGGGGAACTCCAGGGTCAGCAGGTAGCCCTCCTGTTCACGCAGGGCGGCACTCTGTTTCGCCGCTTCCAGCGCGGACTCCGGCAGGCCCGCCAGTTCCGACGCGTCGGTGATCAGCTTGCTCCAGGCGTTGGTGGCGTCCAGCAGTTGGTTGGAGTAACGGCTGGACAGCTCGGACAGGCGCATCACGATCTCGCCGTAACGCTTCTGCTCCGCCTCCGGCAGGCCGATCCCGGACAGCTCAAAATCACGCAGTCCGTTGTCCACCACCTTTTGCTGTGCCGCACTCAGTGCCGGGTAATCGTCGCTGGCCGCCAGGGCTTTGTAGGCGTCGTACAGCGCCTTGTTCTGGCCCAGCCAGGTGGAGTATTCGGACAGCAGCGGCAGGCAGGCGTCATGCGCTTCGCGCAGGGCTTCGTTGCTCACTACGGAGTTCATGTGGCTGACCGGGGACCAGATCCGCGACAGTTTGTCTTCCGCCTCATCGATGGGGGCCACCAGAGAATCCCAGGTGAAGGGGCCCTCGCTGGCCAGCACCTGTTCCACGGTGTCACGGCAGTGTTTGAGGGCCGCTTCCACTGCCGGTTGCACGTGTTCCGGGCGGATCTGGGAAAAAGCGGGCAGTGTCTGGGGATCCATCAACGGATTGGTCATGGCGACTCCTTGTGAGGCCGGGGATGCGGCCCCGTTGGTATTGGGATGATGTAACCATAGATGCGGGCAGCGAGCAGGAAGTTCAAGTCTGAAGAAGCGATTAGCGCCATCGCCACCGGATGCCTGTTCTAGGCTTGTAGCATCGACGGTACAAGGAGAACCGCCATGAGCAAACCGGTCATCGCCGCCAACCGCCCCGCCAAAGTCGCCCTTAAGGCGGGCCAATCCTACTGGTTCTGCCGTTGTGGCCGATCCGCCACCCAGCCCTTCTGCGACGGCTCCCACAAGGGCACCGAGTTCACCCCACTGGCCTTTTCGCCGGACAAGGACGGCGAAGCGTTGCTGTGCCAGTGCAAGCGCAGCCAGGAGCAACCTTACTGCGACGGCAGCCACGCCCGCATCCCCCGGGATCGGGTAGGCACCACCGGGGAGGACGACGCGGCCCCAAAGCCTGAGAGGGGCGCCGCCGACGCCGGTCGGAACACCGCGCCCCGGGCCGAACCCACTCCCGAGGAACCGGAGGTGGCTTACATTCATCAGTTGGCCCGGCAGGGGCTCACAAACAACCCGCATGGCCCGATGGTGGCAATGGGGGTGCCTCGCCAGACTCTGCCCCGCTGGGACGGGATCCAGCTGATGGTGGCCCAGTTGGCCCGCACGCCCCTGCTCGACGACGAGCCCGTCGCCAGCGAACTGGTGATCGGCCCGCAGGCCCGCAAGCCCCTGAAGCTGGCGATGCCGCTGCTGGTGTCAGACATGAGTTTCGGCGCCCTGTCGCGGGAAGCCAAAATCGCCCTGGCCCGTGGGGCCGAACGTGCCGGTACCGGCATCTGCTCCGGTGAGGGCGGCATGCTCGAAGCGGAGCACGACGCCTGCTCCCGTTACTTCTACGAACTGGCCGCCGCCCGGTTCGGCTACGACGACGCCAAGCTCAAAGGGGTTCAGGCGGTGCACTTCAAAGCGGGCCAGGCGGCCAAAACCGGCACCGGCGGGCATCTCCCCGCGGAGAAGGTGACGGCGGAGATCGCGGCGGTTCGGGGACTGAAGCCCGGCCAGGCGGCGGTTTCCCCCGCCCGCTTTCCGGACCTGGTGACCACGGGCGACTTTCGCCGCTGTGCCGACCGCATCCGCGAGATCACCGGCGGTGTGCCGGTCGGGTTCAAGCTCTCCGCCAACCAGATTGAGCGGGACATCCAGTTTGCCCTGGACGCCAGCGCCGATTACCTGATCCTGGACGGTCGCGGCGGCGGCACCGGCGCAGCACCGGCGCTGTTTCGCGACAACATCAGTGTCGCCACCATCCCCGCTCTGGCCCGGGCACGGCGTTACCTCGATGCCCAGGGACGACGGGATGTCACCCTGATCATCACCGGTGGCCTTCGTACTCCGGCAGATTTCGTCAAGGCGCTGGCACTGGGTGCCGATGGCATTGCCGTGGCCAATGCGGCCATCCAGGCGCTGGGCTGCGTTGGTGCCCGCATCTGCAACACCAATCGTTGCCCGAGCGGCATCGCCACGCAGGACCCGACATTGCGCCAGCGGGTGGATGTGACGGAAGGATCAGAGCGGGTCGCCCGCTTTCTGCAAAGCGCGACGGCATTGATGGCGGTGCTGGCCCGGGCGTGCGGGCACCACCGGCTGGCAGATTTTACTCTGGCGGACCTGGCGACCGCGGATCGGGAACTGGTGGCGCTAGCGGGCATCCCCTATGTGGGGCTGGATGGGATGGCATTTCCCGGAGGGCAGTGAGGGGCACCGTTCGGCTCAATAGGGTCAACCACTCAACCGGCAAGCGGCTCTCACCGATACCGCACCCCTGCTGAGTGTTCCGCCATGTTCCGATTTGTCTTTCCCCTGACCGCTGTCGTGGTGCTGCTGTCAGGTTGCCAGAGTCTGATTAAGATTGCCCTGGAACGCGCTACGGGCCAGCGCCTTGGCTACGGCGCCAGCCTCTGCGAGCAGCGCCAACAACAGTGCCCTACGGAAGAGTATGATCGCTGGGCATCCCGCTGGGGAGACCCCCAATGCAGTTGCCAGGCAAGGGAAGGGGATACCCTCCCCCTGCCGGAGACCGGACCTTAAAATGCCATGGTCAGGTGGACACCGGCCCAGGTCTGATCGGTTTCAATCCCCTCGTCCCGCGCCATCTGGCGGTCCGCCTCTGTGTGCTCGGCAATCAGAGTCAGCCCCAGTCGCTCGGTCATCTGGTAACCCAGTGTTGCCCCGATGGCCAGGTGGTTCTCGCCGTCGTGGTCCGGATTGGCGTAGCCATAATCCAGGCCGGCGATCACATAAGGGGTCAGGGCCAGGCGCTCGCTCAGGGCGAACTCCCGCTGAATGCCGATCTCGACGAAGCTGCCCTCGGCTTCGGTGCTGTAGACGTAGTCCACAAAGGGCTCAAACCAGCTCAGACCGCCGTACGCCACGCCCACACCAATTTCGTTGTCGGACTCATCGTCCTTCATAAACTCCAGGCGGGTATAGCTGCCATAGACGCTGAAATCGCCCACTTCGAAGCCATACTCAATGCCCAGGTTCAGCTCGTCGTAATCCACATCGGAGTCGGCGGCATAGCCGTAGGCGGCGCTCAGGGTAATGCCATTCTCAAAGCCGGCGGCGCCGCTGAGCCAATAGATGCCCCCCTGGTCCAGGTTGTCCCGGCCTTCGGAGATGTACTTGCTGTCGTACCCAAAATCGACTTCATATTCGGCGGCAACGACGGGACCGGTGGTCAGGCACAGCGCCAGGGCAACAAGAGAACGCTTCATCTTCGACATCTCGCATTAAATAAGATTATTTGTAATTGCGAATCAATCTTATTGTTAATGGCAGACCTTGCACAGTGATCGAGATCAATTCTCATTTACATCCTTGCGATTTGGTTAAATTCTGTGATCTCGACTCACTCCCGGAGCACTGCGGGCGAAAATCTTTGCAATGATTGCCGGCCAACGCCTCGTAAACCGTCACTTTGCGCGTTAGCTTGTGACAAAGAGGGAAGCAACGATGACTCAAGGAGAGAGCGCAATGAGACAATTGACGGCGGTTTTCATGGGGCTGGCGCTGAGTGGCTGCCAGGGGTTTCAGTGGCAAACCAATCTCAACACGGTACCCGGCACCCTGGCGGCCCAGGCCGGGGTTCATGAGTATTCCGTCCAGCAGATGCAAAGGGATGACACCGAGTTGCTGGGCGCCCTTACGGCACAGCACTGCCAGACCGAGGAGCAACGGCGGAGCCTGGGCGCCAGCCGCAGCGAGACAATGGCTTACAACGACGCGGTTTCCCAGCTGAAAGTGCAGGTGGCACAGATGGGCGGCAACGGCGTGGTGATCCACCAGTGCCAGCTGGACAATACGCCCCGTCAGCATTGCGCCCTTGCCATGCATTGCCAGGCCAGCGCCATTCTGGTGACCCGGTGATCCCCGCCTTGAACGTCCTTTCCGATAGGGGCAATCCCTTGTTTGCGGTTGAGTGCGCCCCCAGATCAGGGTACAACTCCGCCAATCCGTTTTTGGCCCACAGGGCAATCAGGTAAAGGAAGCTTCCCATGGCACAGCAATTTGACTACATCGTTTTGGGCGCCGGTTCCGGCGGCATCGCATCGGCCAACCGGGCTGCCATGCGCGGTGCCAAGGTGCTGCTGATCGAGGCCCAGCACCTCGGCGGCACCTGCGTCAACGTCGGCTGCGTGCCCAAAAAAGTGATGTGGTTCGGTGCCCAGGTGGCAGAGGCGATCAAGCTGTATGGCCCTGATTACGGCTTTGACACCACCCTCAACCAGTTCAGCTGGAGCAAGCTGATCGAGAGCCGTGAAGCCTACATCGAGCGGATCCACGGTGGCTACAACCGGGGCCTGGACGCCAACGGCGTCACCCTGGTGAAGGGCTTCGGCAAATTTGTTGACCGCAACACCGTGGAGGTGAACGGCGAGCACTACACCGCGCCGCACATCCTGATCGCCACCGGTGGCCGTCCCACCATTCCGGCCATCCCGGGAGCAGAGCACGGCATCGACTCCAACGGCTTCTTCGCTCTGACCGAGCAACCCAAGCGGGTGGCCGTTGTGGGCGCCGGTTACATTGCCGTGGAGCTGGCGGGCGTTCTTCACAGCCTCGGCAGCGAAACCCACCTGCTGGTGCGCAAGCACGCGCCGCTGCGCAACTTCGACCCGATGATCGTCGATACCCTGGTGAAACTGATGGAAGCGGAAGGGCCCACCCTGCACACCCACTCCATCCCCAAAGCCGTGGAGAAGCAAGCGGACGGCAGCCTGACCCTGCACCTTGAAAACGGCAACAGCCTCAATGTGGACTGCCTGATCTGGGCCATTGGCCGCGAGCCGGCCACCGACAAGATCAACATCGAGGCCGCCGGCGTGCAGGTGAACGATCAGGGCTACATCCCGGTGGACGAGTACCAGAACACCAATGTGCCCGGCATCTACACCGTGGGTGACATTATGGAAGGCGGCATCGAGCTGACCCCGGTGGCGGTCAAGGCGGGACGTGCCCTGTCCGAGCGCCTGTTTGGTGGTCAGCCGGAAGCCAAGATGGACTACTCCCTGGTGCCCACCGTGGTGTTCAGTCATCCGGCCATCGGCACCATCGGTCTGACCGAGCCGCAGGCACGCGAGCAGTATG
>CAZWED010000226.1:0-5938 GCA_964632645.1 uncultured Ferrimonas sp.
AACGCCTTTATGATGCAGGTGTTTATGCCCCTCAATTTTCTCGGCTTCGTGTATCGGGAGATGAAAGGGGCGATGGCCAACATTGAGAAGCTGTTTGACCTGTTGGCGGTTAAGCCCAGGGTTGTCGACGCGCCCAACGCCCGGCCTCTGGTGCCCGGGCCGGGTCGGATTGAGTTTGAGGACGTGCGCTTTCATTACCACCCGGATCGCCCCATCCTCAGGGGGATTGGCCTGACGGTTGAGCCGAAACAGAAGGTGGCGATCGTCGGCAGCAGCGGAGCCGGCAAGTCGACGCTGTTTAAGTTGCTGTTCCGCTTCTACGACGTGACCGGGGGGGCCATCCGCATTGATGGCCAGGATCTGCGGGATGTGACTCAGCACTCCCTGCGCCAGGCGATAGGCGTGGTGCCGCAGGACACGGTGCTGTTTAACACCACCATTCTGGAAAACGTGCGCTATGGCCGGGTCGAGGCGACGGACGACGACGTGTGGGAGGCGATTCGCCTGGCCCACCTCGATGCCTTTATTGCCCGTCTGCCCGAGGGCATCCACACCCGCGTCGGTGAGCGGGGCCTCAAACTGTCCGGCGGCGAAAAGCAGCGGGTTGCCATTGCGCGGGCGCTGTTGAAGCGCCCGCCCATCATGGTGTTTGACGAAGCGACCTCCTCGCTGGACAGCCAATCGGAGAAAAGCATCCTGTCGGCGTTGAAAGAGGTGGCGGCGGAGCAAACCACGCTGGTGATTGCCCATCGCCTCTCCACGGTGGTGGATGCGGACGCCATTGTGGTGCTCCAGGATGGCGTGATCGTGGAGCAGGGCACCCATCAGGCGTTGCTGGAGCAAGGGGGTCACTACGCCCGTTTGTGGGCGTTGCAGCAGAAACAGTCGCACCAGGAATGAGCGTGGCTTTAATTGAGTGAGGCGAGGCAATCTCTTTGCTTGGTGATATTAACCATGAGTAAAAAGAGGACTTCGCAGGCACCCTGTTGCATTTGCGTTGCCAAAATCAAGTAGAAAGTCCGCTCTAAATAGCGAGAACAACCGCTTATAAGCCCGAATCATGCTGCATTACCGTTTGGGTGATGTTAAATTGTCCCTGCGAAACAAGATGAAATGGGAGCGGTCTGGCGTGAGCGAAGGAAGTGTTCGCGAGACTTTTGCGGATAGACAGTTGAGTGAACTGGTCGAGCTGCTTTATCAGCAGCTGCGTCAGCGTGCCCGCTCCGTCCGCAGTCGCATGCCGCACTGCGCCACCATGGATTCCCGCGCCCTGATCCACGAGGCGTACGCCAAAATGGCCTTGGGGGAGAACCGGTTCCAGAGTGAAACCCACTTTCTGGCCACCGCCAGTACCGCCATGCGCCACATCCTGATCGACTACGTCCGCCAGCGGAATGCCGGCAAGCGGGATGGTGAGGGCGTGGAGGTCGATTTCTTCCTGCCCGAAGCGCAACACGACCAGATGCTCGAGATCGACGACGCACTGAAGCGATTTGAACAACATTATGATCGGGAGTACCGGGTGGCGGTTTACCGCATCTTTGGCGGGATGACGCTGGAAGAAACCGCGCTGGCGGTGGGCGTTTCCCTCGCCACCGTCAAGCGGGACTGGGCCTTCGCGCAGGCCTGGCTCCACAAGCAGATTGCCCCCTGATTTTGCCCTCCACCGTTCATATGGAAGTGACCGATGGCCAAGCCTGATGACTTGCGCTCGCTGTTTGAGCGGGCGATGAATTTGCCTGAACCCGCACGAAGCCGATGGATGGCCACGCTGGATGACGCGTCCCGCGATGAACTCGAGTCGTTGCTGGAACACGTTGAGGAAGGACGAGACTACTTCCGCAGCGTTACTCAGGTGCTGTTCGGCGAGCCTGAACACGACCCCTTCACCGATGACCCACTGGAACTGCTCGGCAAAGACATCGCCGGCTATACCGTAGTTGAACTGCTCGGCCAGGGGGGAATGGGGGTGGTCTATAAAGGCTACGACCCCAAGCTTGCCCGGGCGGTGGCCATTAAGCTGCTGGCACCGGGTCAACACCTTTCCGATGTGGCCCGTGACCGCTTTCTCAACGAGGCGCAGCTGATCAGTCGGCTCGATCACCCCAACATTGGTACGGTTTACGGCCACGAACAGACGGATCAGGGGCTGGATGCCCTGATCATGGCCTTCTATGACGGCAACACCCTGGCAGAACGGATTGAAGCGAAAACCCTGAACGGTGATGCCTTGTTGTCCATCGGCCGGGCGGTACTGGACGCGTTGCGCTACGCCCACGCAGAAGGGGTGATACACAAGGACATCAAACCCGCCAATCTGATGCTGTTGCCCGGCGGGCAGGTCAAGATCCTCGACTTTGGTGCGGCCGCCTATCTGGAGCAGGAGCAGGAAGATACGGCGGTGCCCATTGGTACCACCGCTTATATGAGCCCCGAACAGATCCGCGGCGAACCGCTGACCGGTGCCACCGATCTCTGGTCTCTTGGCGTGGTGCTGTTTGAAGCCGCCATTTGTCTGGGCTGGCTGGACCGGGTCAACGCCTTTACCTGGTCACAAAACCCGGCCGCCAGTAATAAACGGGCGCCTAAAGCGATTGAACAGCTGTTGCTGGCGCTGCTGGTGGTGGATCCGGCTGAGCGCCTTAAGGCGGTTGAGGCGCTGTACCAATCTGACCGCCTGCCACAATGGATGTCGCCGAAGCGCCGATGGCGACTGAACTGGCCCACCGCCGTGGTGACGGCCGCCGTCATCGCTCTGGGCGGTTTCTGGTGGCAGTGGATGGGACAGAAGAGCTATCACCTGCCGGATCACCGGAAACTGGCGTTGCACTATGAAGCGGGACAGACGCTCGATTCTGCGCTGGCAGTGGACCTGTCCGGCCGGTTGACGACGCTGGCACACGATCAGGGCAACATCAGCTATGTGGGGCTGTTTGCCGACGGCGACGATGGCTTGGTGAATCCGGATGGGGTCGATCCCGATAACGCTAACCTGAACTGGCAACTGACCGTCACCGACGCGTCGGACGAAGAGGGCATGGATCCGGACACCATCAGGTTGACGCTGGCGCTGATCGACAACGTCACCGGCGACACGCTGACGCAATGGCAACACCACTATCCCAGAGCGAGGTTGGATCTGATCCCCAGTGATCTCTATCAGCAGGTGCTGACCATACTGGAGGTTCAACCGGCGGGCATCGCCAGTCTGGAAGCCCAGGAATCGATCACCAATCCCGCCGCCTACGCCCTTTACCTTGAGGGGCTGACTAAGCTGAACGACTATCTGTCCGATCTGGACATCAGCAAACAAAACAATCTGTCCGAAGCGGTGGACCGGTTTACCCGCGCCAACCAGATGTCCCCCCAGGCCACCTATCAACTCGGCCTGGCCCGGGCCAAATCAGAACAGTTCCAGCTTAACGCCAGCACGGAACTGCTTAATGATGCCGTCTTCTGGGCCAACCAGGCTCTGACCAGTAACCCCAATCTGGTGGATGGCTATATGGTGCTGGCTAGCCTCTACAGCAGTCGCAGAGAAACGGGATCGGCCATTGCCGCCTATCAGTTGGCACTGCGTCAGCAACCCAATCGGGTGGACGCGATGCTGGCTCTGGCCCGGATCCACATCAAGGATGGGCGTTTTGAAGAGGCGGAGCCCCTGCTCGACAGAGCGTTAACTGTCGACCCCGAACATTGGCGCACCCACTCCATGCTTGGGGTCGCCGACCATTACGCCCAGCGTTACGACCAGGCAATGCAACACTACTACGACGCCTTAAAGAGGGCCCCGGGAAACCGGCTGGTTCGGTCCAATCTCGCCGTGTTGTTGGCGGATCGCGGCGCCTATGAAAAGGTGATTGAGCTCTACGAAGGGCTGAATGATGAGGTGCTGGACGGCTACGAAGCCCTGAACCTGGCTGTCGCCAACTTCTATATGGGGTCGCTGGAGTCGGCGATTCGCTACTACCGCCTGTCGGCGGCGACCATGAAGGATCATCAAGCGATTTGGGGCCAACTGGCACTGACTCAGTTGATAGCGGAGGGCGACGACAGTGAAAACGCTCGCCAGAGTTACCAACGGGCGTTGTCGCTGGCGCTCAATCTGAAGGAGATGGCTCCCAGCAGCATCTCGTTGCGCGCCGCCATTGCCAGCTATCACTCGGGCCTGGGCCAGCACGAGCAGGCGCTGGCGGAACTGAACCATGCGATGTCCCTATGGCGCAACAAGCCGGACTCCAGTGGGCCGGATGAACTGAAAACCCTGATTACCGCCGGTCTTATTGTGTATGAGCGGTTGGGGGAGAGGGAGCAGGCACTGTCTCTGTTGAAAGAGGGGGTTGCCCGCGCCTATAACGTTAACGATCTGCTGAGGATGCCCTATCTCAGTTCGCTGAAGGCGGATCCCCGGTTTAAGCAGATCCTCAAGTTGTAAAACACAAGGAGTGAATCATGACCCTGGACGGTTTCTACCTGATCCCGGTAAGCATCAAAGTGGCAGAGGGCATCCCTGCCGTGGTCTACGACCCCCTGAACAATGGCGACCAGCCGGTTCTTAAGGTTGATCTTCAGGACAACCCTCAGGACAGTTACGACCAACTTCAATATCGCATCGAGATTGACCCCAGCGCCAATCTGACCGCGCTTGAGTGGCGTTTTGAACTGGCCAGCAATGAAGTGGACCTGAGCGAATACATCACCTTATACCGCATCGTTAAAGGTGAGGCGGTTCCGGTTGAAGGGCTGGTTATCCCGACCCAGCAGGTGGCCGTTGAAGGGGTGACCTCTCTGGAGATCAACCTCGGCCTGGCCCGCAAAGGGGGCGCGGGCAATATGGCCTTCACTCTCAATAACCAGTTTCTGACGCTTACCCCGATCACGGGGCAGGGCGATCAGAACCATGGCCTGGGCGACCCCACCGACCACGGGGTTCCTCCAGGTGGCATCATCCGTTTCTGAGCCGCACGAACGCCGCCCGCAACGCGGCGTTTTCTTTTTCAAAAAAAATTGAGCCAATCGGGGAGCCCTTTCCGTCCTATTGAATAAACCGTGACACAACCAAGGACTGGAAATGACTTCACGCCCCAATCGAATCGCCTTTGCGACCGCACCGACGCCCGCCTCACCCTGGCAACAGCTTGTCGAGGCATTGCCTCAACTGATGCAGGATAGGGAGTTGGAAAAGCAACTGATCACCCTTTCTGAGCTGTTTTCCCGCTGTTTTCCCGGCTTTCATGTGGACTGGCACTGGCGAGGCCGGCGCTACGCCAGCCTGCACCCGGTACACCCTGAGCAGTTGCGTCACAGCTGCAACAACCTGCTGAGTGCCCGGCTGTATGGCAAGCGGCAACCGGAAGACGCGGAAAAAACCACTTTGCTGGCCTGGTTGCAGGCGTGTGGCGACGTGCTGGTGAGCCACGGCCGAACCCAGCTGAGTCGGGCGGATTTCAGCGCCCTGGCCGACATTCGTGAACAACTGCGAAGTGTTGAGTACATTCAGGCGGCGAACCAGTACGTCGAACTGTTCTGCAATGACGACAGCAGCTTTTTGTTCCGGGTTAACCTTCACCAGGTGGAAGCGATGTTTGGCGATGTGCTGTGCCGGGTTCACCGCAGCTATCTGGTGAACCCCGCTTCGGTGACTGCAGTGGAGCGCAAACGCAATGGCCGTTTTGTGCTGAAAGTGGGTGAGGTCACCATCCCCATTGGCGACAGTCACCTGGACAGGGTGCGTGAAATCAATCCGGGCTGGTTTACTCAACGGGTCAATCCCCGCCCGCTGCAGAGCTGGCTCTATCCAAAAGGGGAAGAAAACGGCGCAAACCTGACCGGTTAAGCCCGAGACCTCTTTACAGAACCCCTCTGTCTCCCTATTATGCTCGGCGTCGGAGGGATGGCAGAGCGGTTGAATGCACCGGTCTTGAAAACCGGCAAGGGT
>CAZWED010000227.1:0-5878 GCA_964632645.1 uncultured Ferrimonas sp.
CGAGGCGTTTAATCAGGAGCAACTGGATGCCCTGAGCTATCGCCACACCGGTGTGCAGTCCGTGTCCGTGGTGCCCGCCGCCGACGATTACCCTCTCGCGCTTCCCCACTTTTCCGGCACCGCCCTCACGCTGCAGCCGATATTCGAACAGACGGAAAGTCAGCTTCGTTCCGATCAGATCCGGCAGGTCATGGCGGTATTGACGCTGGCGATGGTGCTGCTGGCGCTGGCCTGTTTCTGGAGCTTCCGCCGCATTCTGCTTGGCCCTCTGAAGGGGCTGACCCAGCGGCTGGAGATGGCCCTGACCCAACGCAAGGTGAGTCGCCCGCTGCCGGAGTCCGGGCAGGATGAGTTGTCAGACATCAGCGCGATCTGCAACGACCTGTTTGCCCAGCGCCACCTGCAGCGTCAGCAGATCACCACCCTGCTCAGGGCCACCAATGACGCCGTTATCATGGTGGACGCCAAAGGGCAGATCGAACTGGTCAATACCGCCGCAGAGCGGATGCTGGCGGTGGATCATGGCCCGGTGCGCCAGTGCGCGCTGGTGAACCTGGTGCCGGGGGCGGCAGGGCAGGAGCTGCACGGCGCACTGAAGGAGCTGCTCAGCTCCGGTCGGGTCAGTCTGGATGGACGGGTCTGCCTGACTCAGGGCAGTCTTATCCGCCAGTTGCAGTACCAGGCGGTGCGTACCCTCGACAATGAGGGGGCCACCCTGGGTGCCGTTCTGGTGCTTCGTGACATCACCCATTCGGAACAGATGAAACGGGAGCTGGTGACCAAGTCCCAGCGGGACCACACCACCGGCATCTTCAACCGGCACACCTTCGAGCAGCAGCTCGAGGCCCTGGCGGACCAGCCTGGACAGCACGCGATCTGTTATATGGACCTCAACCGCTTCAAGCTGATCAACGACAGTTGCGGCCACCAGGCGGGGGATCGCATGCTGCGTGATGTGGCCCAGGAGCTGGGCCGGAGCATGCGACCGGGTGACCTGCTGGCCCGCATCGGGGGCGATGAGTTCGGCCTCATCATGAAAGACACCTCGGCGCTGGAAGCGGCGCGGGTGCTGAAACAGATGATGGAGCGGGTCGAGGGCATCACCCTCTACTGGGACAGCGGCAGTTACCGCGTCGGGATCAGCATCGGTGTGGCCTTCCAGCGCGGTGACGAGCAGCGACCCCGCGAGGTGTTCAAGGACGCCGAGATCGCCTGCCACGCCAACAAGGGCAAGGGAGGCGAGAGCCAGATCCACTTCTTCGATTCACTGGATCAGGATCTGGCCCACCAGCGCAACGCCCCCCACTGGGCGATGAAGATCAACGAAGCGATCGTCAACGACGACCTGGTGCTGTTCTACCAGCCCATTGAGCCTATCCACTCCAGCAACCCCCGCCGCAAGTGCGAAGTGCTGCTGCGCATCCGGGAAGAGGGCGGGCGCATCCTGGCGCCGGGCCAGTTTATTGCCGCGGCCGAACGCTTTAACCTGATGCCGGCGGTGGATCGGGCGGTTATCCGCAAATCCTTCGAATGGCTGGCCCGCAACAGCCATCTCTGGCAAACCCAGGTGCTCTCCATCAACCTCTCCGGCACCACGCTGTCCAACGGCAACCTGGTGGGCTACATCGATGAGATGTGCGCCCTGTATCGGGTGCCGCCGGAAACCATCTGTTTCGAGGTGACCGAAACGGCGGCCATCGCCAATGAGAACCGGGCGCTGGAGATCCTCCATGCCTTGCGCCGCCGCGGCTTCGCCTTTGCGCTGGATGACTTCGGCTCCGGTTTCGCGTCTTACGGTTACCTGCGCCAGCTGCCGGTGGATTACGTCAAGATCGACGGTTGCTTTGTTCGCAACCTGGCCAGCAACGCCAAGGACTACGCCATCGTCAAATCGATTCACGACGTCTGTCGGGTGATGGGCATCGAAACCGTGGCGGAGTTTGTGGAAGATCAGGAAACCCTGTCCCGCCTGCGGGCCATCGGAGTGAACTACGCCCAGGGCTACGGCATCGGCCGGCCCAAGGACCTGGAAACCTATCAACCCGTACCGATGGAGGATGGGGTAAAAGCCTGACCTTCGGCACGGACCCGGCAGCGACAGGACGTCAGTGCGCCGCCTCAACAGAATCAAGGAGAACACCATGAACGGAGAGGTGGTGCTGTTGACCGGAGCCTCAGAGGGGATCGGCCGCGCCCTGGCCAAGCAGCTCAGCGCCCGGGGGGCAAAACTGATGCTGGTGGCCCGAACCACAGAGCGGCTCGACAGCCTGATCGCGGAGTTGCCCGGTGAAGCGGCGGCTTATCCTCTGGACCTGACCGAACTGTCGCGCCTGCCCGAACTGGTGGACGCCACCCTGGCCCGCTACGGCCGCCTTGACCGGCTGATTCTGAATGCCGGCATCACCATGTGGAGTCGGGTGGAAGACCTCACCGACCTGTCCGTGCTGGAGCGGGTGATGCGGGTCAACTACCTGGCAACAGCCCATCTGGCCCACGCCGCCCTGCCGGCCCTCAAGCAGAGCCGCGGCCACTACGCGGTGGTCTCCTCCCTGACCGGCATGACCGGCGTGCCCACCCGCAGCGGCTATTGCGCGTCCAAACACGCGGTGATGGGGTTCTTTGATGCCCTGCGCATTGAACTGCGTGGCAGCGGCGTGGACGTCACGCTGCTTTGCCCGGACTTCGTCGTGACCCAGACCCACAAACGCGCCATGGGGCCGGATGGTCAGCCGCTGGGCCAGACGCCGATGCAGGAGAGCAAAATCATGACCGCCGACCAATGCGCGGCGCGGATGATGAAGGCGATCGAGAAGCGCCAGCGCCTCTGGCTCGGGTCTGCGCGGGGACGGCTGGGGCAGTGGCTTAAGCTGTTGGCGCCGGGTTGGATTGATGCGCTGGCTGCCCGGGCGATTGAGCGTCGTCACTGAGTTGCTGCCAGCGCGCCATCGCCGCCTCGCCCGCTGCCAGCCCCAGAGCGTAGCCCCGCTCCAGGGGGCCGGGATCCCGGGTGAGGCGTTTGAGCTGAAACGACTCCGGCGGACAGATCTCCAGAACACGCACCCCGGCGGGCGGCTGGCGGATCAGCGCCAGTGCGTCGTTATAGCGTGACGCCCGATTCAGCATCGGTTCCACCAGCTGCGGGGTCTGACGCAGCATCCAGCGCTGCAACGCCGGCGGCCCGGAGGGGGACTTGCGGTAACTGGCGGGGCGACTGCGCAGCACCATGATCTCCCGCGCTCCCCGGCGAATCGCCTCGGCAACCGGCAAGGCATCCGCCACGCCGCCATCCACGTAACGGTGCCCATTGAGCTGCACACCCTGTCGGTAGAGCAGGGGCAGGGCGCTGCTGGCTTTCATGGTTTCGGCCAGGGTGTCCACGTCCGGCCGGTGGTATTCCGCCTGGCCGGTATCCCGTCGGGTGACCACCAGAAAGAAGGGACGGGGGTCCGCCGCCAGGGCGACTTTGTCGATCCCCAACTCGTCGAGGGTGACGCGCCACATCCAGTCCAGATCCATCAGGTCGCCGCCGCGCAGGAAGCGGCCCGGCGTCAGAAACTCCCGGCGGCAGCTGTAGTCGGTGTAGATCTTGCGGTTTCGCCCCGGCATCCGGGCCAGGTAGGCGGCCAGATTGGAGGCGCCGGCGGAGACGCCCCAGAAGCTGTCAAACGGCGAAAACCCCTGATGGAGAAAATGATCCAGCACGCCACAGGAAAACACTGCCCGCATGGCTCCGCCCTCGACAATCAATGCCCTTGGCCCAACCCGATCCATATTCGCTCCCTGTGATGCCTGACGGCCTTTGCCACACTGAAAGACCAATCATACGGAGGAGGGCGGCCGGAGGCGAGCCGGTCGGGGCGTTCGCGCCGAATACCCGTGGATTTCCACACCCTTTGTGTGGTCAAAAAAGCGCCATCGCCAGCGGCGCGCTAAGCTGCTACAATCCGCGGCCCTGCACCTACTGGCAGGGTGATCCGAGGTAAGCATGATCCCAACTCCTGAAACCAAACTGTTCGACTATCCCAAGTTCTGGGCCGAGTGCCTGGGCCCCGCGCCGTTCCTGCCCACCACCCGTGCGGAGATGGATCTGCTGGGATGGGACAGCTGCGACATCATCCTGGTGACGGGCGACGCTTACGTGGATCACCCCAGCTTCGGCATGGCGGTGATTGGCCGCATGCTGGAATCCCAGGGGTTCCGGGTCGGCATCATCGACCAGCCGGACTGGCAGTCCAAGGACGCCTTTATGGCGCTGGGCCGCCCCAACCTCTTTTTCGGGGTGACCGCCGGCAACATGGACTCGATGATCAACCATTACACCGCCGATCGCCGCCTGAGACACGACGACGCCTACACGCCGGACAACGTCCACGGCAAACGCCCGGATCGGGCGACTCTGGTGTACACCCAGCGTTGTAAGGAAGCCTACAAAGAGGTGCCGGTGATCCTTGGCGGCATCGAGGCGAGCCTGCGCCGCATTGCCCACTACGATTACTGGTCCGATAAAGTGCGTCGCAGTGTGCTGTTTGACGCCAAGGCGGACCTGCTGATCTTCGGCAACGCCGAGCGACCGCTGATCGAGGTGGCCCACCGCCTGTCCCGTGGCGACGCCATCGAAACGATGCAGGACATTCGCGGTACCGCGTTCCTGGTGCGCGAAGCGCTGCCGGGCTGGTCCGGCCTGGATTCCACTACCCTGGACACCCCCGGAAAGATCGATCCGATCCCCAACCCCTATGGGGCGGACGACATGGGCTGCGAGCTGGGTTCCAAGTTTGATGATGCGCCGGTGAAGCAGGAAGCCAAGCCCATCACCATTCAGCCGGCCGGGGCGGGTCGCAAGGCCAAGCCCTGGGAGAAGCAGTACATCCTGCTGCCCGCCTTCGAGCAGGTTCGCGGCGACAAGGTGCTGTACGCCCACACCTCCCGCCTGTTTCACCTGGAAACCAACCCGGGTTGTGCCCGGGCGCTGATGCAGCGTCACGGCGACCGCTATGTCTGGATCAACCCGCCGGCCATTCCGCTGGACACCGACGAGATGGACGGCGTATTTGCGCTGCCCTACGCCCGGGTGCCGCATCCCAAGTATGACGGCAAGAAGATCCCGGCCTACGACATGATCAAGACCTCCATCAACATCATGCGTGGCTGTTTTGGTGGCTGTTCGTTCTGCTCCATCACCGAGCACGAGGGGCGGATCATCCAGAGCCGGAGCCAGGAGTCGATCCTGGACGAGATCGAACAGATTAAGGAGAAGGTGCCCGGCTTTACCGGCGTCATCTCCGACCTGGGCGGCCCCACCGCCAACATGTACAAGTTGCGCTGTAAAAGCCCCAAGGCGGAAGCCACCTGCCGTCGCTTGTCCTGCATCTACCCGGACATCTGCGGCCATATGGACACCGACCACACGCCCACCATCGATCTGTACCGGGCCGCCCGTGCTGTGCCGGGCATCAAGCGGATCTTCGTGGCCTCCGGGGTGCGCTATGACCTGGCGGTGGAGGACCCCCGCTACGTTAAGGAGCTGGTGCAGCACCACGTGGGGGGCTACCTCAAGATCGCCCCGGAGCACACCGAGGAGGGGCCGCTCTCCATCATGATGAAGCCGGGCATGGGCAGCTACTACCGCTTTAAGGAGCTGTTTGATCGCTTCTCCAAAGAGGCGGGCAAGGAGCAGTATCTGATCCCCTATTTCATCTCGGCGCACCCCGGTGCCAGCGATGAAGATATGGTGAACCTGGCGATGTGGCTGAAGCGCAACAAGTTCCGCCTCGACCAGGTGCAGAACTTCTATCCCTCACCGCTGGCCAACGCCACCACGGTGTGGCACACCGGCAAGAACTCCCTGCGCAAAGTGACCCAGGACAGTGAGGAGGTA
>CAZWED010000228.1:0-5873 GCA_964632645.1 uncultured Ferrimonas sp.
GCGGCGCGCACCGCAACGTGGCCGAGATGGCGGACGCCCTGCGCGGCCGTCTGGAAGAGGACCTGGCGGTACTGCAGGGCCTGGATCTGGATACCCTCCTGTCTCAGCGCTATGAGCGTCTGATGGGGTACGGTTATTGTCGCTGAGCCCCACCCTGGCGCGGCTTGAAGCCGCGCTGGCCGAAGCCCTTCGGCCCCACCTCGACACACCGGGCCGCATCTGGCTGGCCTACAGTGGCGGGGTGGACTCTGAATTGATGGCGCTTTGCCTGGCCCGCTGGGCAAAGCACCACCCCTCCCGCTCTCCCTGTCTTATTCACGTCCATCACGGCCTGTCGGCGTACGCTGACCAGTGGGCCGAGCATTGCCGTGCCCGCGCCGCGGCACTTGCCCTGCCTCTGGACGTGGTGGCGGTCACTCTGGCGCAGGGGCCCCGTGTCAGCGTCGAAGCCAGTGCCCGTGAGGCCCGCTATCGCGCCTTTTCCGAGCGTATGGCACCGGGGGATCTGCTGTTGACCGCCCACCACCTGGATGACCAGGCGGAGTCGCTGCTGCTGGCGCTGAAACGCGGCAGCGGGCCGCTGGGGCTGTCCGGCATGGCGCCGCTGCAACCGTTTGCCGGCGGTTGGTTGCTGCGCCCCTGGTTGGGGGTTCGTCGTAGCGACATTGAAGCGGCCGCCGCCAGTCAGTCTCTGGGCCACATTGAGGACGACAGCAATCTCGACGCCCGCTTTGATCGTAACTTTCTGCGCCACCAGGTGTTGCCCATGCTGAACGCCCGGTGGCCGGGATTCAGTCAGGCGGTCGCCCGCAGTGCCATACTGTGCGCTGAGCAGCAGCAACTGTGCGATGAACTGGCGGCGCAGGACCTTACCGGCTGTCAGCTGGCGGACGGCGCCCTGCGCGCCTCGGCGCTGGTGCCGCTGTCCGATGCCCGCCGTAACAACCTGATTCGTTACTGGCTTCGGCAGCAGGGGGCGCTGTTACCCAGCCAGGTCCAGATGGGGGCGATGAGTGCCTTGTGGCTGGCCCGGGAGGACGCCCAGCCGCAGTTGGATTGGGGCCGACACTCCCTGCGCCGTTACCAGGATGGGATCTACCTGCTCGACGCTGCGGCGACGCCGCTGCCAGAGGCGGAGTCCGTCCGCTTCGGCGAGCCGGTGACCCTGGCCAATGGCGAACGTTGGGCCTTCGAGCCGGCAGAGCAGGGGGCCCGTCTGGCGCCTCCGGCGCCGGGACAGCGGGTGACGGTGCGCTACGCCTTGCCGGGCACGCTGCGGCTCAGACCGGCCGGACGTGCCGGTTCCCGACCGCTGAAGAAGCTCTGGCAGGAGTTTGGGGTGCCCCCCTGGCAACGGGGTCGGGTGGCGATGCTCTGTTACGATGACGAGGTGGTGGCGGCCCTGGGTTACTGGATCGAGCGTCATGCACTGTGCGAAGCGGGCCCGGGATGGGCGCCGATTGCGCAGAAGGTGGAACAATAACGACGGAGACGCAATCAGGATGGATTATGGCTGGCTCGAATTAGGATTGGCGATGGCAGCCATGGCCGTGTTGGCGTTGTGGCTGTGCCGACGCCTGGGCTTGCCGGTGATCCTCGCCTGGCTGGGTCTGGGACTGCTGGCGGGCCCGCAGGGACTGAACTGGCTGGCCCAGGACGAGATCCACCTGGTGGCCGAACTGGGCATCGTCTTCCTGATGTTCTCACTGGGCCTGGAGTTCTCCTTGCCCCGCCTGTGGGCGATGCGCAGCCGGGTGTTTGGCCTGGGCTCACTGCAGGTCCTGGTGACCGGCGGGGTGGGCTGGCTGATTGCCCTGGCCCTGGGGATCGACCTCCGCTCCGCTCTGGTGGTCGGCGCCGCCATTGCCCTCTCCTCAACCGCCATCGTGCTCAAGCAACTGGACGAACAGGGCTGGCTCAACCGGCGCCACGGTGAGCTGTCGGTCAGCATCCTGCTGTTCCAGGACCTGGCGGTGATCCCCCTGTTGATCATCATCCCCATGCTGGGCTCCGACAGCGCCGGTACGGTGCTGATGCTCGAGCTGGGCTGGGCCCTGCTCAAGGGGCTGGCGGCCTTCGCCATCCTACTCTGGGCCGGCGGCTACCTGCTGCCCCGCCTGTTTGATGAGGTGGCCCGTTCCCGCTCCGAAGAACTCTTTGTCCTGACCACACTGGTGGTGGCTCTGGCCACCGGCTTTGTCACCCTCTGGCTCGGCCTCTCTATGGCATTGGGGGCCTTTCTGGCGGGGATGCTGCTGGGAGAGAGCCAGTACCGCCAACAGCTGGAGGCGGACATTCGCCCCTTCCGGGACCTGCTGATGGGCCTGTTTTTCGTCTCTGTGGGGATGTTGCTCGACCTCAGCCTGGTGTTGGACCACGCGCTCCTGCTGCTGGGGTTGGTGGCCGCGGTGATGGTGGGTAAAAGCGCCGTGGTGATGGGGCTGGCGGTGGCCAGCGGGGAGAAGCATAAGGACGCCCTGGCCACGGGCTTGTGCCTGGCCCAGATTGGTGAGTTCAGCTTCGTCCTGATCGGCCTGGCGCTGACCTGGCAAGTGATCGACCCCACCCTGGCCAACCTGCTGGTGGTGACCGGGGTGTTCTCCATGGCGCTGGCGCCAAGCCTCATCCATCACTGCCTGGACCTGGCCAAGCGCCTGATTGGCCGCGGACACCAGTGGACCACCGAGCCGCAGGAGGCGGTCGATCTGCCGCGGGAGGATCACGCGGTGCTGCTGGGTTACGGCCGGGTGGGGCAGACCATCGCCCGATTCCTGCGCCGGGAGGGGATCCCATACACCGCGCTGGATCTGGACCCTATCCGGGTCCGCGAGGCGCGGATGGGGGGCGAGCCGGTGCTGTTCGGTGACGGACGTCGGGCGGAGATCCTGCGGCAGGTGGGCATCGCCGGAGCCAAGCTGGCGGTGGTCACCTTCGACAACCGGCGGGAGATATTCAACCTGCTCGATTGCATCCGGGAACTGGCGCCCGAATGCCGCATTCTGGTGCGTACCCGGGACGATGATACCCTGATGGCGCTGGAGCAGGCGGGGGCGGATCAGGTGATTCCAGAGAGCCTCGAAGGCAGCCTGATGCTGGTCTCCCAAGTGCTTTATCAGCTTGGCGTGCCCCTGCCGGTGATCCTGAAACGGCTTGAGTGGGAACGTCGGCGCCACTACCGCACGCTGCACGGCTTCTTCTCCGGTGAGGGGCGGGGCGCGGAGCTGCTGCATGGGGTGACGCTGCCGGAGGGGGCCTGGGCCGTGGGGCGCTCCCTGTCCAAGGTGTCACTGAGCCACTGGAAGGTCAGCATCGAGGGCGTTCAGCGGGAGCGTGAGCGACTGGACCCCCGAGGTACTCTGGTGTTGAAACCGGGAGATACCCTGCTGCTGATGGGGGCCGCCAATAAGCTGGAGCGGGCCGAGCGGCGCCTGCTGGATGGCTACTGAGGCTACAGGCGGAAGAAGTGCTTGAGCTCGCCCTTACGGGCCAGCGCGTCCCGATAACCCAGTTCAATCAGCTCCCGGCAATAGGGGGCTTCAAACATCAGGTAACTCATCAGGCTTGAATCGCTGTCCTGACGCACCCCGATGGTGCGCAGCAGCAGGCGCACGGCCCGGGGCAGGCTGTGATAGTGACGCCGGGCGATGGCATCGAGATCCTCAGAGGGTTTGATCACCAGCGTCTCGATGGTTTTCAGCGGTTGATTGTCCCGCTCCGGCTGGGGGATCAGCGCCAGTGAGCGGTTGATCCGCTCCAGCCGCTCCAGATCCGAATTCAGGGTGTCCGAAAACACCGTATCCAGCAGGTGACCGGCGATGTCACTGGTGGCGGGGGCCTGGTGACGGGCCGCCATGGACTGATCCCGGTGGGGGCTGTCCAGGTTGACCACCAGCAGCCGGGTGGCGCCCAGGTGGATGGGAGGGCTCAGGGGAGACAGCTGCAACACCGAGCCGTCGCCGTAGTGATCGTCCCCCAGCCGCACCGAGGGAAAAATCAGCGGAATGGCGCTGGAGGCGAGCAGGTGGTCGATGGTCAGTTGGGCGGGCATGCCCCGACGGCGAAAGCGCTGCCAGGGCAGCAGCGACTCATCGCCCTGGTAGAAGTTCACCGAACAGGGCTGGTGATAGCGGCTGACGGAAAGGGTGATCGCTTTGAGGTAGCCGTGGTCAATGTGGTGGTCCAGCCGCTCCAGCGGCAGCACGTTTTCCAGCAGGGCGCGAAGGGGGCGGTTGTCCAGCAGGCTCGGCGGCCGTCCCGCCAGTCGTCGACCCAGCGCCAGGTGGCCGAAGTGCGCCAGCATGCCCCGGGGATCCGCCCGGTAAACCTGGTGAGTGGAGAAGTTATGCCAGACCCACTCCAGCTTGCGAACCCCAAGGTGAAAACAGCTGGCGAAGCAGGCGAGGGTGGTGACGTTGATGGCACCCGCCGAGGTGCCACAGAGGATGGGAAAGGGCAGCCCGTGATTGCGCGGGTAGAAGCTGGCGATCGCTTTGAGCACCCCCACCTGGTAAGCGGCGCGCCCGCCTCCCCCGCTGAGCTGAAGTCCGTACTCGCTGTTCAACCCGTCCATGCCTTCCCCTGCCACTGGCTTATGCCCTGATTTTAGTCAGCTTTCCTGCCGGCCGAAAAGGCAAAAAAAAACCAGGGCTTGTGCCCTGGTTTTTGCTGGCTGCGGTGCCTCAGGCAAATTTTGCCTTGAAGTACTCAACCACTTCGTCGATGGCCAGCTCGGATTTTTCACCGGTCTTGCGCACCTTGTATTCCACTTTGCCTTCGTCGATGCCGCGGTCACCGATCACGATGGTGTGCGGGATGCCGATCAGTTCGTGGTCGGCAAACATCACGCCCGGGCGCTCTTTACGATCGTCGAACAGCACTTCGATGCCGGCGGCGGTCAGTTCGGCGTAGAGCTTCTCGGCCAGCTCCTCAACGCGATGGGACTTGTGCATGTTCATCGGCAGGATCGCCACCTGGTACGGGGCAATCGCATCGGGCCAGATGATGCCGCGATCGTCGTGGTTCTGCTCAATGGCCGCGGCCACGATGCGGGAAACGCCCACGCCGTAGCAACCCATGATCAGCGGAGTGGCTTTGCCGTTCGGGTCCAGAACCGTGGCGTTCATGGACTCGGAGTACTTGGTGCCCAGCTGGAAGATGTGGCCCACTTCGATGCCGCGGGCGATCTGCAGGGTGCCCTGACCACAGGGGCTCGGGTCCCCTTCTACGACGTTGCGCAGGTCGGCCACTTCCGGCAGCGCCACATCGCGCTCCCAGTTGATGCCGAAGTAGTGCTTGCCGTCGATGTTGGCGCCGGCACCAAAGTCGTTCAGGGTGGCAACGGAGCGGTCGACGATCACCGGGATCGGCAGGTTCACCGGACCCAGGGAGCCCGGACCGGCACCGATGGCCGCGCGGATCTCCTCTTCGCTGGCGAAGGTCAGCGGGGCCGCCACCAGCGGCAGTTTCTCCGCTTTGACTTCGTTCAGCTCGTGGTCGCCACGCACCATCAGGGCCACCAGTTCGTGACCGGTGCCTTCGGCGGCCTTCACGATCAGGGTCTTGACGGTTTTCTCGATGGCCAGGTTAAACTGCGCCACCAGCTCTGCGATGGTCTTGGCGTTGGGGGTGTCCACCAGAGTCATCTCGACGGTGGCGTCGCCACGCTCACCCAGCGCCAGGGCTTCCGCTTTTTCGATGTTGGCGGCGTAGTCGCTTTCGGTGCTGTAGGCGATGGCGTCTTCACCGCTCTGGGCCAGCACCTGGAACTCGTGGCTGTGGCTGCCGCCGATGGCACCGGTGTCCGCCAGTACCGGACGGTAGGCCAGACCCATGCGCTCCAGGATGCGGCAGTAGGCGTCGTACATCGCCTGGTA
>CAZWED010000229.1:0-5851 GCA_964632645.1 uncultured Ferrimonas sp.
CGCCAAGCACCGTTCTAAGCAGGCCTGGCTGTACCGCCAGGGCGACATCAACTTCATCATCAATGCCGAACCGCACTCCCAGGCCGAGGCCTTTGCCAAGGCGCACGGCCCCTCCGTGTGCGGTATGGCGTGGCGGGTTAAAGACGCCGGTGCCGCCCTGGCCCACGCTCTGGCCAACGGTGCGACGGAGTTTGAGGGCAACATCGGCCCGATGGAACTGAAGATCCCGGCGGTGCACGGCATCGGGGATTCCACCCTCTATTTTGTCGATCGCTACGGCGACAAGAGCATCTACGACGTTGACTTCGCTTTCTACGAAGACGCTGAAGCCCGCCTCAAAGCGGCGGACAAAGGGCTGCACGAGATCGACCACCTCACTCACAACGTTTTCCAGGGCAATATGGACAAGTGGGCGGGTTTCTATGAACAGATCGGCAACTTCCGTGAGATCCGTTACTTCGACATCGAAGGCAAGCTGACCGGTTTGGTGAGCCGCGCCATGACCGGCCCCTGCGGCAAAATTCGCATTCCCATCAACGAATCGTCCGACGATAAAAGCCAGATCGAAGAGTACCTGCGCGAATACAAGGGCGAGGGCATCCAGCACATCGCTCTGACCACCGACGACATCTATGCGTCCGTCCGGGCACTGCGTGCTGGCGGTATGGACTTTATGCCGACCCCGGGCACTTATTACGACAAGGTGGATGAGCGTGTGCCCGGCCACGGCGAAGACCTGGCCGCGATGCGTGAGTTGGAGATCCTGGTGGACGGCGCGCCGATGAAAGACGGCATTCTGCTGCAGATCTTCACCCAGACCGTGATTGGCCCGGTGTTCTTCGAAATCATTCAGCGCAAAGGCAATGAAGGGTTTGGCGAGGGCAACTTCAAGGCACTGTTCGAATCCATCGAAGAAGATCAAATTCGCCGCGGCGTGATTTAATCGCTCCGATGGGATTGAACTCAGGCAGATGAACTGGCGGCGGCCCTTGGGGCCGCCGTCTCTTTTGCCAGGCCGCGTAAACGCAGAAAGGGGCGGTGCTCCGGCGTTTTTGATGCACTTCTCCGCTTTGGAAAAATGGTGCTAGCTTAGTGAACAGGCGGATGGGGATCCGCACAAAACAGGGAAAGTGAATGCTGACACTCTACGGTTACTGGCGCTCCAGCGCCGCTTATCGGGTACGTATCGCCTGCCACTACAAGGGGCTGGCTTTTGAGAATCGCTCCGTCCATCTGGTTCGCGATGGCGGAGAGCAACACCTTCCCGCTTATGGTGTGTTGAATCCGAACCACCTGGTACCGACTCTGGTGGACGGGGACCTGATCCTGAACCAGTCCCTGGCGATCATTGAGTATCTGGATGAGGCGTACCCGACGCCGGCACTGCTGCCGGAGGGGCCGGTGGCGCGCGCCAAGGCCCGGGCGCTGGCACAGAACATAGCGGCGGATTGCCACCCGCTGAACAACCTCCGGGTCCTGAAGTATCTCAGCGGCGAGTTGAAGGTTACCGAAGCGCAGAAGACCGCCTGGTACCACCACTGGGTCAGGACCGCGTTTGAAGGGCTGGAACTGCAACTGGAGCAGACCGCTGGCGATTTTTGCGTCGGGGATGAGGTCACCATCGCGGACCTGTGCCTGGTTCCCCAGGTCTACAACGCCGAACGTTTCGAAGTGCCGTTACAGGATTACCCGATGATTCGGGCCATTACCGCACGCTGTCGGGCGTTGGAGGCGTTTCAGAAAGCCGCACCGGAGTGCCAGCCCGACGCGCTCTGAGCCGGTCTAGGTCGGGAGCGGGGACGCCGAAAGCGCTCCCCGTTCAATTTTCCCCCATACGGCATTGTGGCCACCTATACTTGCTAATTCGTTGCTGTTGCGGATTTAAGTGACAGTAACGTCATTATTTTCATATAGATACCATCCTCCCTTCCCGGCTTTCCGCGTGATCGCCAGCGGACCCATGTCGAACTTTTGCAGTCGCAAGCGAGTGCTTTGCTTGGTAATGCAGGGGAGGAACCGGTAGCATCGCGAACCTTGTTTTTTCGATTGGTCATACCTTTAGGCCAATCATCAATCGAATAAGGTGTGGTTTATGGAGCTTTCCCTGAAAGAGACGGTCTTGGCAGCCATCGTCGTGTTGCTGATCGGACGGGGACTGACCCAGCTCTTCGGGGGCTTGCGGCGGTACAACATTCCGCAGCCCGTCAGCGGAGGTTTGTTCGCCTCCCTGGCTGCCCTGATCGCTTATGAGCTCTGGGGCCTGGAACTTCACTTTGATATGGCCCTGCGAGACGCCCTCCTGCTGGCGTTCTTCACCACCATCGGACTGACCGCCCGACTGGATGCGCTGACCCGGGGGGGCCGCCCGTTGACGGTGCTGATGCTGTTCTGTGTGGGCGGCGTGATATTGCAGAACCTGGTGGGGCTGGGCATGGCACAGGCAACCGGCCTGGCCCCGGCGGAGGGGTTGTTGCTGGGTTCTGTGTCACTGTTTGGTGGCCACGGTACTTCGGTGGCTTGGGCCTCGGTGTTTGAGGCCCGGTTCGGCATTCCCAATGCGCTGGAGATCGGCATCGGCAGTGCCACCCTCGGGCTGATTATGGGGGGCATCGTTGGCGGCCCGATGGCGCAGCGGATGATCGAGCGTCATCAGCTCAAGTCATCGGAACCGGTATTGGATGCGCACCCACGTGGCGAGACCCCCCGTCGTCGCATCAGCAGTCAGGAGATGTTTGTGGTGCTGATGTACGTCAGCGCCGGGATGATCCTGGGGGGACTGTTGTCCGATTGGGCCGCCGGCCACGGCGTAAACCTCCCCGAGTTCCTCGCCTGCATGTTGGTGGGGATGGTGATGACCAATACGTTGCCGCGTCTGCTGCCAAAGCTGGAAGCGCCCTCCGAGGGGCAGGCGTTGCCCCTGCTCTCTGAGGTGAGCCTGGGCCTGTTTCTCTCAATGTCGCTGATGGGGATGCAGTTGTGGACCCTGATCGACCTCGCCTTGCCGATGATACTGGCGGTGGGGGCACAGGTACTGGCGATGTTGCTGATGGTGCGTTTTGCGCTGTTTCCCTTGTTGGGGCGCACGTATGACAGTGCGGTACTGTGCGCCGGTTACATGGGGATGGGACTGGGGGCGTTGCCCAATGCGATGGCCAACATGAACGCGTTGGTCGGGCGTTACGGCGCTGCGCCACTGGCCTTTATGATTTTGCCACTGGCCAACGCCTTCTTTGTCGATCTGGCCAACGCGTTGGTGCTGCAACTGACCATCAACAGTTTGCAGCCCTGATATTCAGCGGTTGCTCTGTTCCAGCAGGAAGTCGAGGAAGGTGCGGTCAGCCTGGGTCAAGGCGCGTCCGCTTTTCCAGCCCACGTGCAGATCCATGTAGAGCGGATCCTTGAACGGGATGGCGCGGATGTCCGGGTCCTGCTCCACCACCATCTTGAGTACGGTGGTGATGGCGAAGCCCTGACGCACGATGCTTCGGATCAGTTCAATCAGGTTGGTTTCGAAGGCGATGTCCGGCGTGACACCCAGGTTCTTCGCCAGGTTGTTGATCAACTCGCGGTGGTAGTAACCGTGTTTGAACATCACCAGTTCATGCTGGAAGAAGGTGGCGATGTCGATCTTGTCTTCACCGGCCAATGGGTGGTCCAGTCCCACCGCCACGATCATCTCCTGGCGGGTGAGCGGAACCGTTTCCAGCCCTTGTTCCGCGGTCGGTTCGATGATGATGCCGATGTCCACTTCATCGCGCTCCAGCATCCCCTGGATCTCCCGGGTACCGGCTTCACACAGTGACAGCTTAAGTTCGGGGTAGCGGTGGTGGAAGGCCATCAGCAGGGCGGGGAAGTAGTAGGAGCCGATCATCCCCGGCAGGGCGATGCGCACTTCGCCGCGATCCAGATCCCGCAGGCGGTTCATGGCCGCGGTGGCTTGCTCGACCCGTTCCAGAATGGCTTTGGCATGAGGCAATAACTCTTTGCCCTCGGCCGTCAACTGCACCCGCTTATCCTGGCGGTGCAGCAACACCAGCCCCAAATCCGTCTCCAGCTTTTTGATCGCGGTGCTGACCGCCGGCTGAGCGACGCCCAGTACGCGGGCTGCTCGGGTAAAACTGGCGTGTTCCGCCACCATGACGAAGTTGCGAAGCTGACGAAGATCCATAGTAAAAGCGATGATCCCGGAGTTTTTGTGGCAGTTTTCTTAATATGCCAGCATTAAAAACAAATACAAAGACTTATAAACCGCTGGCGATCTCTTTTTCGCCGCCCATCCGGGGTTCGGGTTCCGGCCAGGTCATGCGGCGAAAATGGTGATGGGCAAACTGGTGGGTGGCGATAAGCCCTAACAGCCCGGAAAGGCTCAATACCAACCGGGTGTCCCATATCGCCAGGGCCGCGCCGAGCAGCGCCATGATGACATTGCCAAGGAAGAAGGTGGTGGTCATCAATCCCATCAGGGTGCCCTGTCCGTGCTCGCCACCACGCTCGGCCAGGTAGCTGGGCAGCATGGCGTTGTAGAGCGCAATCCCCCCGCCCATCAGGACAAAGGGCAACACGTACTGGCCCTGGCTCAAAGGCAGCAGGAGCAGTGGCAGACTGAACAGCACCATCCCTACGATGCCGGCGCGGGCCAGGCCAAGTCGTCGCTTAAGTTGCATGTTGAACAGGGTGGCGACCAGGATCATGGCGCTGGTCAGCAACACCGTCGCCCAGGCGATGTCGAGGCTGGAGAAATGCCGCTGCTCAACCAGCCAGACGGGATAGAACTCGTAGAAACCGTTTACCGACAGCATCAACATCAGGTAGAGCGTGAAGAAAGGGCGGATTTTGGGGTGGCGGAGCAGCGCCAGGCTGTGCGTCGGGACCGCGCCAGAAGCGGGCGTGGTCGGCGAATCGGCTGGCAGAGCCAGCGCGATCACGACCACGGCAAGGGCGCATGCGCCCGCGGCAGCGACAAAGGCCATGGCGGCCCCCAAAGGCAACAGCAGGCCACCCAGCAGCGGACCGACAAGATAGCCGGCGTACGACGTGGCGCTCAGCAAGGAGAACGCCCGGGTGCGGTCGATCCTTGGATGGAGGTCAGAAGCGATGGCCCGGGCCACGCTGAGGTTGCCCTCGCACAACCCGGTCAAGAATCGGCTGAGGGTGAACAGCAGAAAATCGCCCTGGGTGATCGCCCAGGCTGACAGTGTGTAACCCAGGGCGGAGCCGGCCATGGTCCAGAGCAGTATGCGGCGTCGACCGTAACGGTCAGACCAGGCGCCAATTACGTTGGCCCCCGCCAGAATGCCCAAGGGGTAGATGGCGAGCACGATGCCCAACAGGAGTTTGCCGGGCAGGCCGGCAAATTGGCTGACCGGATGCGCCATATCCAGAAACAGGGGCGCAAGGATGGGGTAGGGCAGGGCAACGCCACTCACACTGATGAGGGTAACCAGTGCGGTGGTCGCCAGAATTCGGTGGGGGCTCATAGTGAACCTTAATAAATAAACTTATTTGTTTACTTATATCCTGGTGCGGTGCTCAGGTAAAGCTCATTTTGTGTTCAGTCGGCTCAGGACCTCATCACTGGGTATCAGGTCGAGGTGCCCTTGCTCATCAAAATACCAGCCCTGGATGTAGCCCAGCCTTTGCATCTTCTTGAAGTCCTCAACCACTTGCTGGGCTTCCATAACGGCGCGGGCCTGGTCGTAGCCGTGCACCTGCTTCAGGTAGGCCGCGATGCTTTCCACCGGAGCCGATTGGGAAATGTTGTCAGACATCACACTGCGCCTCAGGGAGATCTTTTGCCAAGCGTAGAACACCACGGGCGCTCTGTCGGTTGCGCGGGATCAATCGGCACAGC
>CAZWED010000230.1:0-5817 GCA_964632645.1 uncultured Ferrimonas sp.
GCTCAGAATGGTGAACATGATGGTGAAGAATGCCGCGATGCGGGATTCTTTCTTTTCCCACTGGATCTGGCCCAGGCGACCCACCATGTAAATCCCCACGACGATCATCGCCGGTGCGACGATGGCGGTGGAGAACAGGGAGAACACCGGGTAGAGGAACAGTGAGAGCATGAACAGGATGGCCACCATCACCGCGGCCAGGCCGGTCTTGGCGCCCTGGGAGGAGGCGATGCCGGATTCAGAGAAGGCGGTAATGGAAGTGGTGCCCAGCACGGTGCCGGCCACGGTGCCACCGGCGTCAGCCACCAGGGCGGCGCGGGCGTTCGGCACCTTGCCGTTCTTGTCGATGATGCCGGCGTCGCGACCCACGCCGACGATGGTGGAGAGGCCATCAAAGAAATCGACAATAAAGAAGATGATGACGATGAACAGCAGGTCGAACAGCTTGTCGGCGGTCAGGAACTCGAAGTTGAAGATCTGGCCGAAGGTCGGGGCCAGGCTCGGCGGTGCGGAGAACCACTGCTCCGGCAGCGGGGCGTACTGGGTGCCGAGGAAAGCGTCGCTCAGCAGGGTTAGCACGATGGAGGTCACAAAGGCGATGAAGGTGGCCAGTTTGACGTCGCGCACCATGCACCCCAGCGCCACAAAGAGGCTGATAAAGGCGATGGCGATCTGCGGATTGCTGATGTCTCCCATGCTCACCAGGATGATGGGGTTGGAGACGATGATGCCGGCGTTCTTCAGGCCGAGGAAGGCGATAAAGAGGCCGAGGGAGACGGTAATGGCCAGCTTCAGGTCTTCCGGGATCGACTCGATCATGTACTTGCGGATGCGGGTCAGGGAGAACACCAGATAGACAAGGCCGGAGAGGAAGATGCCAAACAGCGCTTCGTGCCAGATCAGGGCGACGGAGCCGGACAGCAGCATCCCCTTGAAGAAGCCGTTCATGCTCATGCCGGGAGCCAGCATCACCGGATAGTTGCCGAACAGGCCCATGATCATGGTGGCGAACGCGGCGGCCAGAGCGGTGGCCGTGAAGATGGCGCCTCTGTCCATCCCCTCGATGCCACCCAGAATGGCCGGGTTAACCGCCAGGATGTAGCTCATGGCCAGGAAGGTGATGAAACCGGCGTACAGTTCGGTGCCAACGGTGGTGTTGCGCTCGGAGAGCTTAAAGGTGGAATCCAGCAGGTTCGAGCGTCCGGCCCGATTCAGAATGGAGGTGATCGCCACAGTGTTTGCCTTTCGGTTTGAGTGTTTTCAGGGCAATTTACTGGCGGTATCACTGGAGCCACCCGTCGCGGGAACGACGGGTGGAGATTGGACTGTAGTCACAAGATTCGGTCTTGTGGTAGAGACTTCTGGAACCGATTTCCATCCAGAGATATACAGCACAATAAATTGTTGGGCGCGGATTCTACCGATGCGGGCGCCGGAAGCAAGTGCTATTGGCAAAAATGCGTGCCAAGTGGGGTTTTTTCGCCTCAGGTTATCGCGCGATGGCGATCCCGCACCGACCACTGAAAGTGGCGCCGGGCGTGGTCATCCTCCCACTGTACGGCGCCTTTGCGGCGTCCCTTTCCGGTCAGCTGCAGCTGGCCGTTGTCGTCCCACTCGAGGTAGCCCAGCCGGGCCAGCATGGCCAGCAGGGCACGGGGGTGCAGCGACAGGCGTTCAGCGAACTCTTCGGTGCTGAGGTGCTCAATGGCGCGACGCGTTGGGGAAGCGGGCATGGAGGTGACCTCCGGTTCGTGATAGCGCGAGGGGGGGGACGCCTGGGCGGCGCGGGCGTGGGCCTCCATGGCGGGCAGGGCAGCGGTGAGGGCCGCCTGCAACGGCTCCTGTGGGTAGTGGCGCTGCGCGGGGAAGCGCAGCAGCGGCAGGCCGGTGGCCTGACAGGCGGTGTCGATCAGCTGGTCCCGGGTGCGGGCGCCCCGCTGGCCGTACTCGAGGGCGATGGCGGCCTGGATGGTGAGGCTTTTGGCGTCACACAGGACGAAATCAAAGGTGACCTCTTTCAGGGCGGCGTACTGCGCCAGCCAGTTCTGACGCTGTTTGCCGCGGCCGGGGGCCAGCACATCGGCGATCTTCACTTTGGCAAAGGGGCGCAGGGGCAAAGACAGGGTATCCAGCGCGGTCTGCAGAGCGGCCTGAAAGGTGCGCTCCTGATGCGTCAGTCCCGCCTGCGGGCCGACGGAACGCTGCTGGCGCCACCACAGTGCCGCGCCAAGCGCCAGGGACAGAAACAGCAGGATCAACAGGTAACTGGTCATGGTGTCGGTGCGGTTACGGCGTAATCAATGGCAATGGAGTAACCATAGACGGCCTGTGGGAGAGTGGGGCCGGTCGGGGTACACTGAACGCCGACATTCACAGGACAATGCGTTGAGCAGTATGGAATTACGCGAGATTGAGGCGGGGCATTACCGTCGCCAGGTGAACCGGGTAACGGTGGGGTTTGTGATGGCGCTGGCGGTGCTGTCGGTGGCGTTTGGTGCGGTGCTGGTCGCCCTGTTTGGCCAGGGGGCGGTGATGCCCGGTGAGAGCACCGGCAATTTCCACCTGAACCTGACGGGGGTGCTGCTGGCCCTGGCGCTGTGTTCGGCGGTGCTGGCGGGCCTTAAGGACAAGCCCTTTATGGCGGATCTGGTCTACGTCTGGCAGCTGAAGCAGATGCACAATCGCATCTATCGGAAACTGAAGGGGATTAACGCGGCGGCGGAGCAGGGGGATGTGGCCGCCATGAGCGTGCTGGATTTCTATCATCGCAGCCGGGAGCAGGTGTACCGGCTCGACAACAACACCCTGACCCTGTCGGCAGTGGCGCGGGACCGTGAGACCCTGGCGCAGTTGGTCAGCCGCCATCAGGCGACCCTTCCGCCGTTTGACGCGGCCCTGTTGGACCGCTTCTGACCCCCGTCAGCTCGGCTTGGCGGAGGCGTCGTTCAGCGACTGAATCGCTTCGAACAGGCTGTCCCGTTCGTCGTCGGTCAGGTGGCCGTGAGGGGTCACGCTGGCTTGTTGGCTGGCGGGCAGCAGGGCGCTCAGTCGGGCGGTATCGATGCCGTGGCGGGCGCACAGCAGCGGCAGGCCCGCTTCGCGGCAGAGACGCTTCAGGGTGGCGTTGTCCTCCAGCATCACGGCCACCAGCGGCTGGTGCGTGGCGCTGTGACTGATAAGGAAATCCAGGGTACGGCCACGGGCGCTGTGGCGGTGCGGCAACAGGCACGTCAGGTGCACTTTGCTGTACAGGGTGACGCCCTCCCCCATCAGGGTGCGGAGGTCTTGTTCACACTGACGTTCTTCCGGGGTTAACAGGGGCCGGGGCGCCTGGCCGGCCTTGCTTCGCTGCCACCACCAGACTGCTACTGTTACGGCGATTGCCAGGATCAGCCACTCCACCATCATCTCTCCACTCAAAGCCATGCCGTCTCACTCTACCTTCTGATCCCGCCGGAGAAAACCGGCTTCATCGCAAATGCGGCATGATCCCGCTCACAGGCCGGGGTTGTTGCCGAGCATTTTCTGGCTGGGACGGCATGCTAGTGCGCCGTTGTCCCCCGTTGAGAGAATGAAGAAGATGGAACGGCTTTTCGGTTTGGCCGCCCTGATGGGGTTCTGGCTGGTGGGGGAGGGGATAAGCCATACCCTTGCCCTGCCGGTACCGGGCTCCGTGATCGGTTTATTGATGTTGTTTGCCCTGCTTTGTCTACTGGGGCGGGTGCCGGAGAGTCTGGCCCAGGCCAGTGACGGCCTGCTGGGTTACCTGGCGCTGCTGTTTGTGCCCGCTGGCGTGGGGGTGATGGTGTATGGGGACCAATTGCTGGCCTCCTGGCTGCCGGTAACCGTCGCCGTGGTGGTGGCCACCCTGTTGACGCTGACCGTGAGTGCGGGGGTGATGGCGGCGCTGATGCGGCTTAAGGCGGGTCGCTCATGACCCAGTTCCTGCTGGCCCAGCCCGCCTTCTGCCTGATGCTGACCCTGCTGGTGTTCGCCTGCGGCCAATGGCTGTTTGAGCGCAGTGGCCGACACCCCCTGCTCAATCCCGTGGCGTTCGCCATCCTCACCCTTATCGCCCTGCTCACGTTTCTCGATATGCCTTACGACCACTACTTTGAGGGCGCGCAGGTGATCCATCTGTTGCTGGGGCCGGCCACCGTGGCGCTGGCGGTGCCGCTGTACCGGCAACGGGCCCACGTCCGGCAGTTGTGGCTGCCGATTGGCCTGGCCATTCTCGCCTCGGTGTTGATCAGCTACCTGTCGGCGGTGCAGATCGCCCGGGTGTTGTCGATGCCCAGCGAGATCGGACAGTCGCTGGCGCTGAAGTCGGTCACCGTGCCGGTGGCGATGGGAATCAGCGAGCGGATTGAGGCGGTGGTGTCCCTGACCATTGTCTTTGTGGTGATCACCGGCAACCTGGGCAGCATCATCGGCAGCGGGGTGCTCGGCCGGTTGGGCGTGCGTGACCCCAAGGTGATGGGATTGGCCCTCGGGGCGACTTCTCACGGCCAGGGGGCGGCCCGGGCATTCCAGTTGCACCCGGAGTCTGGCGCCTTCGCAGGATTGGCGATGGCTTTGACCGCGATCACGGCCTCGCTGGTCATGCCATTGATCCATGCATGGTTTATCCGGTGAGGAAAAACCGTTCAGAATTGCAATTTTTCTAAGAAAATATCTTCGAATTAACAAAAATATCCTTTAAAAACAATGATAAAGGTATTTTGTGAGTCAGTTGTAACTCACTGGCAACATTGGTGAGACCTTTTGATCTGGCTCAACTGAGGGCCATTCATGCGTGGATGCAATTCAGTCCGGGTGACCTGCGTCACAGAAAACGCGGGGATGGACTGGAAGAATCCTTCTCGCCTGGACCGAGGGAGGGGGGAAACCTGCCTGCTGATCGCCACCGAGTGACGATCTCGCCCCGCTTCAACATCCGGCCCGGGAAACGAACATAATATATACACGCGAGTGACTATAAAGAGGACAAGGTTGTGACCCTCATTCAAACTCTGGCGACGCTGACGCCGGTAATCTCGGTGCTGGTGTTCCTGGTACTGATGCGTATGCCCGCATCCCGTGCCATGCCCATCTCCGCCGTGCTCACCGGCCTGGTAGCCTTCTTCATCTGGAAGATGGATGGCACCATGCTGATGGCTTCCGTAGTGGAAGGCTTTCTGTCTGCACTGACGCCGCTCTCCATCATCTTCGGTGCGATTTTCCTGCTGAACACCCTGAAGAACTCCGGAGCGATGGACACCATCCGTGCCGGCTTCACCAACATCAGCGGAGATGCGCGGGTGCAGGTGATCATCATCTGCTGGCTGTTCGGTTCCTTCATTGAAGGCTCCGCCGGTTTCGGTACTCCTGCCGCCATCGGTGCCCCGCTGCTGGTGCTGCTGGGTGTGCCGCCGGTTGCCGCTGCCGTTGTGGCGTTGATCGCTGACTCCACCTCCGTTTCCTTCGGTGCCATCGGTCTGCCGGTGCTGTTCGGTATGGAGCAGGGTCTGCTGGAAGGGGGCGTCTCCATGGCCGCCGCCCAGATCGCCGAGCACGGTGGCAGCTTTGCCGACTACGCCCGCTTTATCGCCATGCACATGATCACCATTGACCTGGTGACCGGCACCCTGATCCCCCTGGTGCTGGTGTCTGTGCTGACCGGTTTCTTTGGTCGCAACAAGTCCTTCGCCGAAGGTCTGGCCATCTGGAAATTTGCGCTGTTCGCCGGTCTGGCGTTCACCATCCCGGCCTGGACCATCAACTTCATCGCGGGTCCGGAATTCCCCTCCGTGATCGGTGCCCTGATCGGCATGGCCA
>CAZWED010000231.1:0-5801 GCA_964632645.1 uncultured Ferrimonas sp.
CGGCGGCTTGCTTGGCCTTGGCTTTAGCGATGGCGGCGGCGACCGCGGCTTTGCGCTTGTCCTCCGGCGCCGGTGCCTCAGCGGCCGGTTCGCCCGCCTCGGCGGCTTGCTTGGCCTTGGCTTTAGCGATGGCGGCGGCGACCGCGGCTTTGCGTTTGTCTTCCGGGGCCGGTTCGCCGGCCTCGGCGGCTTGCTTGGCCTTGGCTTTGGCCACGGCGGCAGCCACCGCAGCCTTGCGTTTGTCGTCACCGGCAGCGGGCGCCGCGGCGGGGGATTCGCCCGACTGCTTCGCCTTGGCACGGGCAATCGCCGCGGCCACGGCCGCTTTGCGTTTGTCGTCCTGGACCGGGGCATCTGACGTGCCTTCGGCCTGCTTCGCTTTGGCGCGGGCGACAGCGGCGGCAACGGCCGCCTGGCGATCGGACCCGGCTTCAGAACCGGCCTGATCACGAGCGGCTTTGGCGGCCCGGGCCTGCTCCTTGCGCTGGCGGCGCAGTTCGGCCATGTCGGTCTCCCCCTCCGCCGCGGCTTGTTTTGCCTTGATGCGGGCCAGGGCGGCTTCAACGCCGGCGCTGGGAGCGGCGGGTGCGGCTTTGGCTGCACGCTGATGTCGGTTTTCCCGCTCTTCCTTCTCTTTTTCCAGTCGGGCCAGGCGGGCGTCGAAGCGCAGCTTGGCTTCTTCCGCCTTCTGTGCTTTTTGCGTCGCCTCACGCAACTCCGCCTTGGCGATGCGGTAGTGGTGGACTAGCGGAATGTCGGACGGGCAGACAAAGGCGCAGGCACCACACTCGATGCAGTCGCTCAGATTGAGCTGTGCGGCTTTGTCGTATTCCGCCGCCTGGCTGTGCCAGTAGAGCTGCTGGGGCAGCAGGCTTTGCGGACACACCTGGGCACACTCTCCGCAGCGGATGCAGTTGCGGGCGGCGGGGGAGGGCGGCATCTCCTGCTTGCTGGGCAGCAGCAGGCAGTTGGTGGCCTTCACCACGGGCACCTGCGTCGTCGGCAGGGCGAAGCCCATCATCGGGCCGCCCATGATCAGCGGTTGTCCCGGTTGCGGCTGGCACTGGGTCTGTTCAAGCAGCCACTGGATGTCGGTGCCCAGGCGAACCCAGTAGTTACCGGGCTTGCCTGCCTGTTCTCCGGTTACGGTGACGACCCGTTCGATCAGCGGCTCGTCGTCCAGCACCGCCCGCTTGACGGCGTAACAGGTGCCGACGTTCTGCATCAGCACGCCGAGGTCCGCCGGCAGTTGTCCCTTGGGGATCTCCAGGCCGGTGACGATCTGGATCAGCTGCTTTTCACTGCCGGAGGGGTATTTGGTGGGGATAACACGCAACAGGTAGCGATTGGGGTCCCGGTGGCTGTGCGCCATGGCGGCCCGCATCGCGGCAATGGCGGCGGGTTTATTGTCTTCAATGGCCACCAGAATGCGCTCGGGGTGCAGCAGGTGATCGAGGATGTCGACCCCGGCCAGGATCGCCTCGGCGTAGTCCTGCATCAGGCGATCGTCCGAGGTGATATAGGGTTCGCACTCGGCGCCGTTGATGATCAGGAACCGCACGGGTTTGCGGGTGCCCAGCTTGATGGCGGACGGGAAGGTCGCGCCGCCGAGACCGGCAATACCGGCGTCGCGGATGCGGGCCAGAATGGCGTCGTGCTCCAGGCCTTCAACGTTGACCCGGGATTCGCGGGGACGCCAGTGGTCCTTGCCGTCCGGCAGGATCTCGATACAGAGTTCGGCCAGCCCGGAAGGGTGGGCAATGGCACGGGGCTCGATGCGGCCAACGGTGCCGGACGTCGGGGCGTGAACCGGTACCGCCATCGGGTGATCGGACCGGGTCAGCGCCTGCCCTTTGAGGACGGTGTCGCCGCTGGCCACCAGCAGCCGTCCGCCCTGGCCAATGTGCTGACGCACCGGCACCCAGAAAACATCCGGCATCGGCAATTCGGCAATGGGGGTACCGTTAGACAGGGTTTTGCGTTCCGGCGGATGAATGCCGCCGGGGAAGGTCCACTGTTGGCCTTGATCGATCTGCTCTAACAAAGTGTGCACTGATCGCTCCTTACTGCACCATACGGACCGGGATGCTGTTGAGATCCCATTTCCAGTTCTGGGGGGTCACGGCGATGGGGCGCATGTCGATGCAATCCACCGGACAGGGCTCCACACACAGGTCGCAACCGGTGCACTGATCGGCAATCACCGTGTGCATCTGCTTACCGGTGCCGACAATGGCGTCAACAGGACAGGCCTGAATGCACTTGGTACAGCCAATGCATTCCGCTTCACGTATGTAGGCGACCTTGGGGCGACTGTCGGCGTCGGCGTCCAGCGGCTCGGGCTCAACCCCCAGCATGTCCGCCAGTTTCTGTACTGTGGCTTCGCCGCCCGGAGGGCAGCGGTTGATCGGGGCTTCACCCTTGGCGATCGCTTCCGCGTAGGGACGACAGCCGGGGAAGCCACACTGTCCGCACTGGGTTTGCGGCAGCGCCTGCTCAATCTGTTCCACCATGGGATCGCCTTCCACCTTAAAGCGGATGGCGGCGTAGCCCAGCAGGATCCCAAACACCAGCGCGAGGCCGGCCAGGGCCAAAACGGCAAAAACAATACTGCTCATCGATTACTTAACCAGTCCGGTAAAGCCCATAAAGGCCAGAGACATCAGACCTGCGGTGATCATGGCGATGGAAGCCCCTTTGAAGGGGACGGGGACATCCACTGCGGCCAGTCGCTCACGCATGGCGGAGAACAGGATCAGCACCAGGGCAAAGCCGGCGGCGGCGCCGAAGCCGTACAGGACGGAACTGATGAAGTCATGCTGCTCATTGATGTTGAGCAGGGCCACACCCAGCACCGCACAGTTGGTGGTGATCAGGGGCAGGTAGATCCCCAGCACCCGGTGGAGAGAGGCGCTGGTCTTGCGAACGACCATCTCGGTGAACTGCACCACAACGGCGATCACCAGGATGAAACTGAGGGTACGCAGGTAGGTTAACTCCAGCGGCACCAGCAGATACTGATGAACCAGGTAACTGCAGGTGGAGGCCAGGGTCAGGACGAAGGCGGTGGCCATGGACATGCCGATGGCGGATTCCAGTTTGCTGGAAACCCCCATAAACGGGCAGAGGCCCAGGAACTTCACCAGCACAAAGTTGTTGACCAGTACGGTGCCCACCAGCAACAACAGGTATTCGGTCATGACAATGCGGTCGCGTTGAAAAGGAGTCCGCCATTATCGGTAAATCCGCGCAGCGAAACAACTGACTGCAAGCAGGGTTACTGGTTTCTGCTCAGAGAGTGGGCACCCCGGCGTCAAAGCCGGGGCGCGGATCATGCCCGGATGGGGTGCACCGGTTTGGGCATGGCGATGTGGTGGCCCTGGAGGCCGTGCACCTTGAGTTGTTCCAGGGTCACCTTCTCGTCGGCGCTCTCCACGTGGGTGGCGATCACTTTCAACTCCAGTCGCACCGCAATCTCCATCAGCATCTTGATAAAGAACTGATTGTTCGGGTCGTCCTGGATGTTCCTCACCAGGCTGGGTTCCAGCTTGACGAAGTCCGGCTTAAGGATTTGCAGGTAGCGGAACGAGGTGAGCGCGGTGCCGAAGTGGTCGATGCAGATCCGGGCGCCCAGTCGGTGCAGGCGCCGGACGATGTCCGTGGCGTGGGTCGGGTTTTGCTGAATGCTGTTTTCACTGACCTCGATCACCAGGCGACTCGCCAGTTTCGGCTGGTCCTGCAACTGGTGCTCAAGCCACTGGATGAATTTCACATCGTTAAAGGAGTGATTGGCCAGGTTAAGGCTGAACGCCTCAAGGCTGTCGGTGTGATTGGACATCTCCCGGATCAACCGGGACACCACCATCTTATCCAGTTGCGACACTTTGCCATAGCGTGCTGCCATGGAGAACAGGGGCTCGGTGGGAAGCGGGTTGTTGTCGACGTTCTGGAACCGCACCAGCATTTCGGTAAAGAGCGGGCGATCCTCCCGGTTGCTCTGGATCCGCTGGTGGATAAAGTGCAGACGCCCATGCTCCAGCACATCCTCGATCACTGACAGCCAGCGCTCGGAATCCAGCCCCAGATCGGCCAGCGCACTGTCCATCAGGTAGTGTCCGTGCGCCCCCAGGGACTCCGCCATGCTGACGGCGGTATCCAGGTTGGTGAGCAGTTGGCTGATGCGGTCGCCCTGGTGATAGGCGATGGCCCCCAGGCTGCCGGCATTGTCCACTTCGTGGTGCTTGGCCAGTTCCGCCAGTTGCATGCTCAAATCCCGCAGCAGCAGTTTGGCGTTGCTCTGATCGCAGTCCGGCAGGCGCAGGATGAAGTCGGTGGCGCCGTAACGGTAGCCGTAGCCGGTTTTCTCCTTGCGGGCGTACTGCTTCAGCAGATGACCGATCTCCGCCAGGTAGCGGTCGCCGCCATTGCGCCCCTGACGCTCATTGATCAGGGCCAGTGCGCTGGCGCGCAGCAGGATCAGGTGGCCGTGGTGCAGGTCGGTGCTGGCGGGGCGTTCCATTTCCTCAAGGAAGAAGGCGCGGGTTTTGATGCCGGAGACCGGATCCAGAATGGGCTGGCTGTGCAGGTGACGCTTGCTGAGACTGGAAAGTCGCTCTTTGAGCTGGGAGCGGGCATTGAACAGGGCCTTGCCCACCGGACGCAGCGAGCCGGACACGCGGTCCAGATTGCTGGGAAGTTCAAGGCCGGGCAACCGCTCAACGGCGATGACCAGAGTATTAATGTGGCGTTTGGTTTTCAGGCTGCGCCAGGTCACCAGCAGCAGTGCCAGTGCCATGATGGTGCTGAGGATCAGCATCGGCTGGATCAGCAGGGTTTGCGTTTCAGAGAGATAATGGTCGCCGTCCAGCTGCAGGCGGATGTCCAGATCCTGCCAGCGACTTTCCAGCGTCAGCGAACTGGGTACCCAGTGCAGTAACGGGGCGAGGGGATGGGTCGGTTCCTGGTACTCGCCGTACACACTCTGGCTGGCGTCGGTGCGGTTGCGGAAAAACGCGTAACCAAGGGGAACCTCTGCGGCGAGTTGTGACGGCAGCGACCCGAGGTCAGTGCCGCTCTCCAGAGCGTGATCCAACGCGTGTTGAAGTCGCGCCCGGTCGTCACTGAGCTCGGCATCAAGGGCATGAGCACCGACCATAAGCAGTGCGGCGCTCGCCGCCAGAAAGAGGCCGACCAGGCTGAAAAGGGTGGTACGGGTGCTCAACATAAGACCACGATCTCCTTATCGCGAATTGCCTTATACCGCTCTGCCAATCCGGCATTGGGGCTGTTGGCGTTATCCCGCCAACGCAGATTGCCGATTCCATCGTAGACGGCAATGAGTGTAGCGATCCTAGATCGTCCCATTGCCTGCTGCAAGGCAAAGGAGTCACCGGAACGTGTTATGAGTCAATCGATAGTAAAGGTGACATAAGCGGACGGAGAGACGGGAAGTAAGGGCGGTGGGCAGCGACATACGCCGATTCTGACAGAGCCAGTCCGCCGTTCTGCCGACGGAACTAAGGGGAACATCGGCAGATACGAAAAAGGCCTCGCTGTGCGAGGCCTTCAGAAGTGGCTCCCCCTGCTGGACTTGGGGCGGCGACATACGCCGATGCTGACAGAGCCAGTCCGCCGTTCTGCCGACGGAACTAAGGGGAACATCGGCAGATACGAAAAAGGCCTCGCTGTGCGAGGCCTTCAGAAGTGGCTCCCCCTGCTGGACTTGGGGCGGCGACATACGCCGATGCTGACAGAGCCAGTCCGCCGTTCTGCCGACGGAACTAAGGGGAACATCGGCAGAT
>CAZWED010000232.1:0-5743 GCA_964632645.1 uncultured Ferrimonas sp.
CCCTCGGCGCCGAGATGGATACCATCCCGCTGCTGTGGATCGCTGGTCCGGTAACCGGCCTGATCGTCCAGCCCATTGTCGGCCACTTCAGCGATAAGACCTGGACCCGTCTGGGTCGTCGTCGTCCCTATTTCCTTTATGGCGCCATGATCACCAGTTTGGCCCTGATCGCCATGCCCAACGCCGGTGTGCTTTGGGTGGCGGCCGGGATGCTGTGGATCATGGACGCGGCCATCAACGTCTCGATGGAGCCTTTCCGGGCCTTTGTCGGTGACAACCTGCCCAAGCGTCAGCAGGCCAAGGGCTTTGCCATGCAGAGCTTCTTTATCGGCATTGGCGCGGTGGTGGCCTCGATGCTGCCCTGGATCCTGGCCAAGTTCGGCGTCAACAATGAAGCGCCGGCGGGGGCCATTCCCGATACGGTGCGTTACGCGTTTTATGCCGGTGCGGGCGTGCTGTTTGCCGCCGTGGCCTGGACGGTGTTCCGCAGTCGGGAATACTCGCCACAACAGCTGGCGGAGTTTGAGGGCCACGCCGACCACGTCGGTCACCAGAGTGAGCGCCGTGATGCCGTGGCCTATCGTCGCAGTGCGCTGGCGTGGCTGAGCCCGGGCTTGCTGGCCACCGGGGCAATCTACCTGTGGGGCTGGGATCCGCAGCTCTATATCCTGAGCATCGCGCTGACGGTGTTTGGCCTGATCCAGTTGTGGGTGGCCCGTGGCCGCGCCAACGGTCAGGCGGATAACGGCCTGGCCACCGTCATGGATGACCTGTTCGCCATGCCCACGGCGATGAAGCAGCTGGCGGTGGTGCAGTTCTTCTCCTGGTTTGCCCTGTTTGCGATGTGGATCTACACCACCGCCGCGGTAACCAGTGTGCATTTCGGCTCCAGCGACCCCAGCTCGGCGGCCTTTAACGAGGGCGCCAACTGGGTGGGCGTGCTGTTTGCCGCTTACAACGGTTTTTCTGCCATTGCCGCGGTGGTGATCCCGGTGATGGTGCGCCATCTCGGCTTGCGCAAGGCGCACCTGGTGAACCTGCTGCTGGGGGCGGCGGGGCTGGCTTCCTTCCTGGTGATCTCCGATCCGACGCTGCTGCTGGTGGCGATGGTGGGCGTGGGCTTTGCCTGGGCCTCCATTCTGTCCCTGCCCTACGCCATGCTGGCGGGCTGCCTGCCGGCGGCGAAGATGGGCGTGTACATGGGGATCTTCAACTTCTTTATCGTGATCCCGCAGTTGCTGGCCGCCAGTGTGCTGGGGCTGATCCTGCGACTGGGCTTCGATAACCAGCCAATTTACGCCCTGATGATCGGCGCGATGAGTCTGGTGATTGCCGGTCTGGCGGCCCTGCGCGTGAGCCAGAACGGCGCGGCGCTGGCCGAAAGCCCCAGCGTATCCTGAGGAGGCATCAATGAAATTTCCCACTCCTCTTGCACTGGCCATTGCCGCTGGCCTGAGCGGCTGTGCGGCCAGCTCCGGCCCGGCGCCGGAGTATTACGGCACGGCACACCCCTTTGCCAGTGAAGCGATCTACTTTGTCATCACCGACCGGTTCGTCGATGGCGACCCGGACAACAACTACCCCGCAGACACCGGCTGGGACCGCCCCCTGATTTGGGACAATGGCGACGTGGCCAACGTCGGTTTTCAGGGCGGGGATTTCCAGGGGCTGCTGGATAACGCCGATTACGTGACCGAGATGGGGTTCACCGCCGTGTGGCTGACCCCCATCGTGCGGAACCCGGCCGAGGCGTTCACCGGCGGTGCGCCGATCCGCCGTGAAGGGTTTGCCATGGATCAGGGCAAGTCCGGTTACCACGGCTACTGGGGCGTGAACTTCTACCAGCTGGATAAGCACCTGCCCTCAGCGGGACTGGATTACGCCGCCTTTACCGCCCAGATGGGCGAAAAGGGGCTGAAGACCGTGCTGGATGTGGTGATCAACCACGGTTCGCCCGCCTACACGATGCCCGAACCCCAGCCCGAGTTTGGCAAGCTGTTCGACCGCGAGGGCCGGCTGGTGGCCGATCACCAGAACCTGCCGCCGGCGCAGCTGGACCCGGCCAATGAGCCGCTGCACCGCTTCTTCAACACCGAGCCGGACCTGGCCCAACTGGCCGACATGAACGTCGGGCAGGATGAGGTGATGGATTATTTTGTCGGGGCTTACCTGCAGTGGCTGGGACAGGGCGCCGCGGCGTTTCGTATCGATACCGTCAAGCACGTGCCGAAGTCCGCCTGGGCGGAGTTCAGCCGTCGCATCCGGGCGGAGTACCCGGACCTGTTTATGTTTGGCGAGGTGTACGACTTCGACGCCGAAGTGATTGGCCAGTACACCCGCGACGAGAACGGCGGCATGAGCGTGCTGGATTTCCCGATGAAAGCTGCATTGGGGGAAATTTTTGAGCGGGGCGCGGGCTTTGAGGCGCTGGCGCCGACGCTGCACCTGGCGGCGGATGACAGCAACCCCTACGCCAACCCCTACGAGCTGACCACCTTCTACGACAACCACGATATGCCCCGCATCAACGCGACTGATGACGGCTTTATCGATGCCCACAACTGGCTGTTTACCGCCCGGGGCATTCCGGTGATCTACTACGGCTCCGAGATGGGGTTCGAGCGTGGCAAAGCGGAGCACGCGGGCAACCGTAACTATTTCGGCCTCGCCAATCTGGCGGCGGCCCGTGAGCACCCGATCCGCCACCATCTCAGCCGCATCGCCAAGGTGCGCCAGCAGTCCGTGGCCTTGCAGCGTGGCCTGCAGTTGAACCTGACTCTGGAAGGGGATCAGGCGATGTTCTACCGGGTGTACCAACGGGATGGCGCAGCCCAGACCGCGCTGGTGATGCTGAACAAAGGCGACGCACCGGTCCGCATGAGCGCCAGCCGCTACATCCAGCCGGGCCAGTGGCAGGATGCGATGAGCGAAGCGGTGATGGTGCTGGGCGACGGCGAGGCGCTGAGCGCCGACGTGCCTGCCCACGGTGTCCGGGTGTTCCTGCGTGATGGCGAGGTTAAGGGCGCCGAACTGCACGCGGCGCTGGCGGCCCTTCAGGTGGAGTAGGGCGGTCAGCCCTCGCCACAACTCTTGCGGGGGATCAGACGGGTGGGAATGGTGACGGAGCGGACCGGCTCACCGCGGATCTGGCGGATCACGTTCTCCACCAGCTGCTCGCCGGCCAGTTTGGTGTCCTGACGGACGGTGGACAGCGGCGGCGAGGCAAAGCGCGCCACCGGAATGTCGTCAAACCCCATTACGGCAACGTCCTGCGGCACACGCCAGCCGTGCGCCTGCAGGGCCTGCATGGCGCCCACGGCGATCAGGTCGCTGGCGGCGAAAACGGCGTCGAAGGGCGTACCCCGCTTCAGCAGGGTTTCCACCGCGTCGTAGCCCGCCTGTTCGGTGGTGATGGCGTCCTGCTGAAGGGCAGGCTCCACACTCAGGCCCGCTTCCATCAGGGCGCGAACGTAGCCCTGATAACGGGCGAAAAACTCCGGATAGTGGTGGGACGCGTTGCCGATGAAGGCGATGCGGCGCCGGCCCAGGCGGATCAGATGCTCGGTGGCGTCCTGCCCGCCCTGGCGATTGTCGCAGCCGACCGACAGCCCGGCGCCCTCGGAAAGCGGGCCCCAGCGGACGTAGCGGGTGCCTTGTCGGTCCAGCTGTTTCAGCTTGGGCTGGTAGTCGACGTCATCGCCGTAGCCCAGTAGGATGATGCCATCCGCTTTATGGCTGTCCTCGTAGTCTGCATGCCAGTCATCGGACAACTGCTGGAACGACACCAGCAGATCAAACCCCTGTCGCGCACAGGCCCGGGTAATGGAGCCGAGCATCGACAGGAAAAAGGGATTGATCAAGGAATCGTCGGTGGTGGGGTCTTCAAACAGCAGCAGCGCCAGTGTGGCGCTCTGTTGTGAGCGAAGGCTGCTGGCGTGCTTGTCCACTTTGTAGTTGAGCTCACGCGCAATGCGCTGCACTTTTTCGATGGTCTCCGGTTTGACCAGCGGACTGTTGCGCAGGGCACGGGAGACCGTGGACTGGGACACCCCAGCGAGGTGAGCGATGTCGAAGGAGGTCGCTTTGCCTTTCATGACGAGTTTTTGGTTATCCAAGCGAAGACCGTACCCGACGCACTATACCCCAAGCGAACGGGTGAGAACATTGCCGGGAGACCGGCCCATTCAGCTGAGAACGAACAATGCAAAAGAACCCTCTAACCCTGCTGGTGGCGGACATTGGTGGCACCAACGCGCGATTTGCCCTGGCCCACTGCACCGATGAGGGGATCCAGGTTGAGCAGGCGCGCCATTTCCCCAGTGCCGATTTCCCCTCCCTGGAAACCGTGGTACGCCACTATCTCTCCACGCTGGAAGGTGACGTGACACTGGACGGCGCCTGCCTGGCGGTGGCCGGGCCGGTGGCCAACGACCGCATCGCCCTGACCAATCTGGGCTGGTACGCCAACATCAGCGAGCTGAAAAGCAATCTGGGGCTGCCCCGACTGTCGGTGATCAACGACTTTGTGGCGTACGCCTACAGCATTCCGCAATTGCCTGAACACCAGCGCCAGACCGTTAAGCCCGGTGAGCCGATGCCGGGCGCGCCGCGGGTGGTACTGGGGCCGGGCACCGGCTTCGGCGTGGCGTCACTGGTGCCCACCGAGCGCGGCTGGCTGGCGATCCCCTGTGAAGGGGGCCACATCAGTCTGGCCGCCACCAACGAGCGTCAGGCGGCGCTGGTGGAGATCCTTCGTCGCCGTTTCCCCCACGTTTCCGTAGAGACGATTCTCTGCGGCCGCGGCCTGGTGAATCTGTATCAGGCGATGGGGCAGTTGCTGAAGTTGCCGACCCCGCTGACCACCCCCGCCGAGATCACCGGCGCGGCCCAGGAGGGGGAAGACCTGCTGGCCCGGGAAACTCTGGCGGAGTTTTGCCGCTGGCTTGGCAGCGTCACCGCCGACTTCGTCCTGGCCCAGGGCGCCCGTGGTGGCGCCTGCCTGGGCGGCGGCATCCTGCCCCGCATCGCTGAGTTTCTGCAGCACAGTGATTTCACCCAGGCGTTCGGCCACAAGGGGATCATGACCGGGTATCTGGAGCCGGTGCCGGTGGAACTGGCGCTGAAAAGCGACACCGCCCTGATGGGCGCCGCCGCGTGGTTTCGTGACCACGCTTGACCTCCCACTCTTTTCCAGAAAAGGCCGGGCGTTTGCCCGGCTTTTTTGTGTCCTGTGGCATCCCGTCGGCGACCCTGTCGCAAAGGGCGGGTTTGAGACCGAAATAAGCAATCTTTGTTATCGCATTTGGGAATAAATATACTCGTTCTTATAAGCAATAATGCTACTCGATAGGTGTCCCCATCCGGGGATTGCGGATTGACTGATCGAGGAGCAGGGATGATGGATCCCCAACGTATGACCCACTTGAAGAAACTGGAAGCAGAAAGCATCCACATCTTCCGTGAAGTGGTGGCCGAGTTTGAGAACCCGGTGATGCTCTACTCCATTGGCAAAGATTCCTCCGTGCTGTTGCACCTGGCCCGCAAAGCGTTTTATCCGGGCAAGTTGCCTTTTCCGCTGCTGCACGTGGACACGGACTGGAAGTTCCGCGAGATGATCGCGTTTCGGGATCGCCTCGCACAGGAGTATGAACTGGACCTGATTGTCCATAAAAACCCCCGTGGCCTTGAGTTGGGGATCAACCCCTTTGATCACGGCAGTGCCACCCACACCGACATCATGAAA
>CAZWED010000233.1:0-5663 GCA_964632645.1 uncultured Ferrimonas sp.
ACGCCACACGCCACACGCCACACGCCACACGCCACACGCCACACGCCACACGCCATATGCTTGGCGCAGTCTCTCCCTCCCTCTGGCCTGTAGGAACGATGATGCTGCTGCCACAGTAGACCCAGGACGTTGGGTGCTCTCGTAGGTTGCCAGCGATGCCGGCTCTGTAGCGACCATTGAGTGTGGCCTTCAGAATCTCGTCAGTCGCCGCCAGCGTGATGTTCTCCTTAACCGCCCAGGACTCGCTATCGTCATCCTGCGCCCCCCGTTCAAAGGTGCGGCATGCTGCGTTAATACGGAGGCCGCTCAGGGGGTTTTAGAGGGGGGCGTGGGGGGTTAAGACCGGGCGGTTAGGCGCTATTGGCTCGACGCTATTGGGCAGGCACAAAAAAGCCCCCATATGGCGGGGGCTTTTGCTGGGAATCGCTCAGGCTTAGTAGCCGCCGCTCTTCTGGGATTCAGAGTATTCCATCTGGTTGTGGTTCTTGCCCATGGCTTCAGCGATCTCAGGAGACATGTAGTTCTCATCGTGCTTCGCCAACACTTCGGACGCTTCCAGAGTGTCCGGGCCAACCAGAGTGCCTTGGGCTACGATGCCTTGTCCTTCACGGAACAGGTCGGGCAGCATGCCGTCATACAGTACGGTGACCGCAGGGCCGGTATCGGCGACCTGGAACGCAATCTTCAGGCTGTTAGGGTCACGCTCTACGGAGCCTTCAACCACCATGCCGCCGATGCGGATGCGTTGGCCCACTTCCGGCTTGAGGCCATCAGAGCGGCCCTGGACCACTTCGGTTGCGGTGAAGAAGAGGTCCAGGTTGGAGTTCAGCGCATAGATCAGCAGAGACGCGATAGCGGCGACGCCACCGATCAGGGCTGAGGCAAAGACGAGTCGCTTTTTACGACGTGGGTTCATGCAGCTTTACTCCTGTGTTGACGCAGACGCTCTTCGCGAGCCTGCTGCTTGGCAATGTTTTTCAGTACAGTTTTACGCTTTCGAGCGGAATTCACAACCAGAGCCGTCAAAACGACGATACCGACACCGTATGAAAGCCACACATAGAAGGCGTAGCCTCCCATGTTGAAGAACTCGGCGGCTGAGGCGAATTGGAAAGTCAGGTTCATGCGGATTTCTTCTCCTCGGCTTCAACCATGGCGCGTACCCAAGGGCGCATGCTGTTGCGAGCCAGCACTTCGGCGCGGAAACGCAGAATGGACAGGGCGCCAATCATCATGGCAAACCCGAAGATGTTGCACAGCAGCGGGATCAGCATCTCCGGCGGCATGCTGTTGCTCTTGCCGATGGTAATGGCATTGGGCTGGTGCAGAGTGTTCCACCACTCCACGGAGTACTTGATGATCGGCAGGTTGATGACGCCCACGATGGCAAGGATGCCGGCGGCTTTCGCGGCCATCACTTTGTCTTCAAAGGAGGCGTACAGGGCGATCACACCCAGGTACAGGAAGAGCAGGACCAGTTCGGAGGTCAGGCGCGCATCCCATACCCACCAGGTGCCCCACATCGGCTTGCCCCAGGCCGCGCCGGTCAGCAGGGCGATAAAGGTCAGGGCCGCGCCGATGGGTGCAATGGAGGCGGCGGCGATGTCAGCCAGCTTGAGCTGCCATACCAGGCCGATAAAGGCACAGATCGCCATTGCGGTGTAGGCGGCCATCGACATGGAGGCAGCCGGCACGTGGAGGAAGATGATGCGATAGGAATCGCCCTGCTGATAGTCAACAGGAGCGAAACCCAGGCCCAGGATGGTGCCCGTTGCGATCAACAGGGTAGCCAGGGCTGCAAACCAGGGCAGCATGGCACCGGCGAGGTGATACGCACGTTCAGGGTGCGCGTAGGGGTGTAACCACTTCCACATGTCAGTTTGTACTCACTCTTAGGGATGCGCCAATGGCAACGGGAGCCAGAACCAGAGAGCCCACCAACAGTGCACCCAGAATGGCCAGGTGACCACTATAAGGCATGTTCATGGACGCAGCATCAATGGCACTGGTCGCGAAAATCAAAACGGGAATATACAGCGGCAGGATCAACAGGCTGAGCAGCACGCCGCCTTTACGCAGACCCACGGTCAGGGCCACACCAATGGCGCCCAGCAGGGACAGGATTGGGGTGCCCACCGCGAGGGTCGCCATCAGGGCGCCGTAGCTGTTGCTGTCCAGGTGCAGCAGAACGGCCAGCAGCGGTGCTGCGAGGATCAGCGGTACGCCGGTCACCAGCCAGTGGGCCAGCACTTTGGCCAGCACCATCAGAGACAGAGGCTGCGGGCTCAGCATCATCTGCTCCAGCGCGCCGTCACTGTGGTCGGATTTAAACAGCCGCTCAAGGGAGAGCATAGCGGAGAGCAGGGCGGCCACCCAGATGATGCCGGGCGCGATGCGCGTAAGCACGGTCGGCTCGGGGCCAATCCCCAGCGGGAAAAGCGTAACCACCATGACGAAAAACATCAGGGGGTTGAAGATGTCGCCACTGTGACGGAAGGCGATCTGAAGATCCCGTTTCAGTACCGTCGTGAAGGCTTGGCGATAATTAATCTGACGCATGGATCGCTTTCCCTAAACAAATTGGTAGTCAAGCCGCAGCTTGGCCAGGCGGTCACCGGATACCAGCTGGAGATCCTGGTGAGTGGTCAGAATCACGCAGCCACCGTTATCGGCATGGCGCATGAACAGCTGTTCCAACTCCTGCACACCTCGCTTGTCGATGGCGGTCAGGGGTTCATCCAGGATCCAGATTTTGGCATCGGTGTGCCAAAGGCGGGCGAGGGCGATGCGTCGATGCTGTCCGGCGGACAGGTGCCCGGCCGGGTGCTCCTCAAAGCCGGTCAGGTTGACCTTGGCCAAGGTATCGTGAATGGGGGCGTTTGCGTAGCCGGCGATCTTCAGGTTGAACTCGAGGTTCTCCTCCGCCGTGAGTTCGCCTTTGACCCCGGGCAGGTGGCCAAGGAACAGCAGGTCCGCATGGTAATCGTCACGAACATCCTCGATTCGCTCGCCGCTGTATAGCACCTGGCCAGCATAGGGACGGGAAAGCCCTGACAAGATGCGTAAGAGGCTGCTCTTACCTGCACCGTTGGGGCCCTCGATCTGTACGATGTCGCCGGGATGAATTTCAAAGCTCAGTTCGTCGAACAGGATCCGTTCTTCACGGATGCAGGTCAGCGCCTGGGCACTCAACAGCGGTTTGCGGGATGCTTCTGTCACCTAGTCCTCGGGTGTTCAGGCCGGTTGATATGGCTCGGATTTTAACATAGGGGGCGGAGCGATCACCGAATAACCTCCCAAATCCGTGCTTCTCTGGCAAATATTGTCACTCCATTCCTTGAGATGTGAGCCACCTAACAGTTAGGGCGGTGACGTGCCAGACTCCCCTCCTGTGACCACGACAAGCGCGATGGGTTTCACCGCTCTGCCAAAAAATGCGATCCAGTGCAATGAAGGTGTAAAACTGTGAACCCTGTGATACTCTTCGGGCAGCGCTGGCGTGTATCCATGCCCTGTGCTGAATATGTGAACGTCAACGGATTGGAAAGACAAAATGAAGAAGATTGTTGCTCTGGCCGCTATGGCCACCCTGACCATGGCCAGCAACGTTATGGCCCAAGACGGTGAAGCGGTTTATCAGAAAGCCTGTAAGACCTGTCACGAGATGGGTATCGCTGGTGCGCCCAAGGTTCACGATGCGGCAGCATGGGAACCTCGCCTGGGCAAAGGCATTGATGCTCTGGTTGGCAGCGTTAAGAGCGGTCTGAATGCCATGCCCCCGGGTGGCATGTGCATGGACTGCACCGATGAAGATCTGAAAGCCGCCATCGAGTTCATGTCCAAGTAAGCGCGCTGAACCCGAAAAAAAGCCTGGCAGATGCCAGGCTTTTTTATTGCGTATCGCGCCGGAAAACCCGGTTTACTCAACGATGGTGTCGATCACCAGAGTCACGCTGGAGCCCAGTGCAACCGCGTTGAGTTCACCCAGCAGGTCGCCCGGGGTGGGGGCGGGGCTGCCATCGTGGTTGATGGTGGCGATCAGGTTCACCTGATCGTGAGCGCTGATCACCATGTCCGGAGACATGGCAGTGGTGTCGTCGAGCACAACCTGTGTCGGCAGGTCCGCCACACTCAGACGCGCAACGGCCACAGGCATCGCCGGGCCAGAGACCGGACGGGCAAACAGGAATAACGAGTCGCCGGTATTGGCCTTGGCTTTCACGTCGTCAGCCAGCTGCACGGTGACGGTTACGGTTTTGCCGGTGGTGGCCGCTTCCCCCTGGGGGGCTGCCATGGCACCGCTTTGCTCAAGATGCATACGGGCTTGGGAGATGGCACCCAGAATGGCCTGACGGTCCACGTCCTGGCGAGGGCTGGTCAGGATGATCTCCCAGTGCTCAATGGCGGACTCGTAATTGGCGCTGAAGAAGGCGTCCATACCCAACAACAGGCGGGTTGACGGGTCTTTGCTGTCGTCGGCCAGGGCCTGATCAATGATGGCCTGGATCTCCGGCGTCATTTTCTGACCGTTGAGGTAGTACATCGCCGTGGCTTTCGGACCCAGCAGTTCGGCGTGTTCGCCAACCAGGCTCATTACGGTGTCAAACGCTTCAATCGCTTTGCCGTACTGGCTGGCAGAGATGTAAGCGTGACCCAGGGAGAACCAGGCCTGGCTGTTTGACGGGTCGGCCTGGACCGCTTGTTCCATCTGGGCAAGACGCATCTGCATCAGTTGCTCCGGATTCATGCCGGAATGAGGGTCGTCACCGCCGACACGGGCTGTCTGCCAATCGTTGTAGCGGCCCAGGTCGTGATAGGTGTAACCGGCGACGGCCACCAGGGCGACGCTCATAACCACCGGCCACAGAATGCTGGGCTTTTTGGCGCTCAGAACATGATCTTCCTGGTCGGTGTTTTGCAGCAGGTTCAGCTGAAGCTCTTTCTTGAACTCTTCAAATTCCTGCTCATTGATCCGCCCCTCGGCCAGATCCGTTTCCAATTCCTTGAGGCGCTCGTTGAACAGGTTGAGGTTTGTCTGCTTACGCACCTGTGCATCGGAGGCGGCAGCCAGAGCCTTCTGACGACGCCAGAATGGCAGCCAAATGGTGAACAAAGCCAGTGCGGTAAGCACTGCAATTCCGAACCAAAAAGTTGTCATAGCTATCTCTATTGAAGCGAAGCGGTAACCGTTGCGCCGCCGATGTTAACTCGATGAAGCAACCCGATTGAAGAAGGATTATACGGCAAGTGCCAGTGTTGAACAGTGGGCCGACAACCCGCGTTGGGGCCCATGAAGCGGTTTGAGGGTGTCGTCACAGTTCGTTAAGTAAATTCACAATTTGCCGAAACTTTTTGAAAAGGTGGCGATCCAACGCATGACCGGGGTCCCGGCCAGGGCCGTAATAACCCTAATGCCTGTCAGGACATGATGTGAACTGCATCGGCAAAACGGGAAGATTACGGCAGACAACGCAGGGTAACCTGCCTAGAATGGCACCAATGACCCCAATTCACAGTTACGCAACAGCGGTTGTGGGCTGATATGGATAACACTCCACCGAGGTAAGCTGATGGTTCCGGAACTAGGACATTACTCGCTCATCATAGGGCTGGCGTTTGCGGTGTTGCTCGCCGTGGTGCCACTGATCGGCGTCGCACGCAAG
>CAZWED010000234.1:0-2169 GCA_964632645.1 uncultured Ferrimonas sp.
TCTCCAATACAGAACGCCGAGCCTGCCGTAGCGTGCGCCTGTGGCGCACGGATCGGACGGCAGAAAAGCAACCATCGCGTCTCCAATACAGAACGCCGAGCCTGCCGTAGCGTGCGCCTGTGGCGCACGGATCGAACGGCAACAGAGCAACCATCGCCACTCCGAATCACAACGCCATTCTTGCCATCGCGTGCGCCTGAAGCGCCGGACCCGCACATCCTGTTGCGAAATACATGTGCCTTACAAACATAAACGACATTTTTTTTCGATTAAGGAGAAAATTTACCGGTAAGGAAAGTGATGGCATCCACTCATTCATTAGACGCAATTCTGTTAACAACACAGGTCGCCATTATTGAAGTAAACGGTATTTATCTTGCGTGTTCGTAAGGGGGAGGAGTATGAGAGATTGGGCTCTATTGCTGGTGGTTATTCTGGCATTTTTAACCGGCTGCAGTGGCGGAACATTTGATGACGCAAAACCGCCAAAGCTCATGTTGAACAGCGGCAACGTGATTTCACTGAAACATGGCGACACGTTTGTGTTTGAAGCGTATTGGCTGCATTCAAATGGAAAATCAGAAGCCATTGATTTAAGTGATGAAAGCTACGCTTTTTCCGTTGACAATGTGGGGGTTGCTCATTTCTCCGGCCAAAAAAATGCCCTCCAGGCAAACAAGGATGGCGTCGCCGTCGTGTGGTTGACGTATAAAAACGCATCAACCAATGAAACACAGGCCTCAGAGAAGGTCACCGTCATCGTTCAAAGTAAGGCATTAAGCCGTCTTGAATTTACCAAAGCGCACGACAGCATTCCTAAAGGGGTAACCGCAGAGTTCTTCCTGGACGCCGTTTATTCCGATGGTTCGCGCCAGGATGTCACCAGTTCGGCAATCTGGTCCACATCGGATGGCAATGTCATGACGGTGGTTCGGGGAAGGGTAACGGCAAGCAGTTCGCCTGACCTGGCGGAAAAGCAATCTGTGGATGTGACCGCCTCCTTCAATGGATTGACCGTTTCGAAATCGGTCATGGTGAGTGACGCCGTTATCTCAAGCATCGTTATCAGTTCTCCCGTGGTCACGATTCCCCAAGGTGTGACGCAAACATTGCATTTGGTTGCCCGTTACAGCGACAACACCGCATTGGTACAGACGGCATCGGCGAACTGGCGCAGCAGTGCGCCACAGACCGTTGAGGTGACATCCGGTGTTGTTTCAGGATTGGCCCAAGGTGAGGCCATCATTACCGCGACCCTTGAGGGAAAAATCGCCACAGCGCAAGTGTTTGTCCGGGAGAAATTGCTTCACCATTTGGAAATCGTCGTTCCGCCGCAAGTGAGTGTTCAGACACCCACGGACATTTCGGTGATGGCGTTCTTCGAAGGCTATAACGGAGGGATTGATGTTACGAGTGACGTGATTTGGGCACTGGACAACGCAAAGGCCACGATTGATGACGGTACGCTTTTGGGCGTTGGGCTCGGGCCTGTCGCCATCAAAGCCGTTTACGGTGACAAAGAGGCGCTCTCGACGGTTGAAATCGTCGACCCCGTGATTGCCCTCGAGGTGAAGATGGCTTCCGAGCCACACAGGGTCGGAGACGATGCCGATTTTACCGTTGAAACGCTGACGAAACTGGGGCAACGCACAGACGTCTCAAACGACCCAAACCTCAGCGTGGTGAGTTATGACGCGGGCGCCTTAAGCTGGCAGCGTGGAAACCGGCTGAAGGTAGTGGGTATGGGCCCTGGGGCATTTACCGTTAGGCTCGGCGCCTTGGAAACGAATGCCCAGGTAAAAATTGGTTCTCTGTCCAAATCCGGTTACTGGTATGGGGTTGACTCCTACCTCTCTCACAATACCGCGCTGCCCGTTGCGGAAGCGCATTGTTCCGGTTGTTCGCATCAACGCTTCAGCTATCAGTGGATTGTGGACATGGATGAGGATGGCCATTTCGACATGGGCCCGGCGGTTGCCGATAGAGTTTATGATTCCGACAGTTATGCGCCGGTGAACGATGAGTTTGGCAAGCCTGTGCGGTTGATCGCCAACCATGAAGAATGGGAAACGCCGCTTATGAACGACTATCTGGCCAACGCATTGGTGAGAGACCTACGTTTTTCCGGCAATTACCATGCGTTCGCGGCGTTAAAGCAGGATGGCACCG
>CAZWED010000234.1:2179-5655 GCA_964632645.1 uncultured Ferrimonas sp.
AACTGAGGGGGAGGACAGCGTTGGGGGCAACTCGTCCGCCGTGGCAAGGCAGCTTACTGATGTGGAGCAGATTGTCAGTGGGGAGTCCGCTTATGCTGTGCGAAAGGGGGATGGAACCGTCGTCGCGTGGGGTAATGTCTCGGACGGTGGCGATGCGTCAGCGGTGCGAGACCAGCTTAACGACGTGACTGATGTCGTTTACTGGCGCGAAAAATCTGGTTTCGTGGCACGGAAATCGGATGGCACGCTTGCCACTTGGGGCGCTATGGGGGCCTCTGCGATCCAGGGCACCAATGTGTCCCACCTTTCCTACTTCCCTGGCGCCAATAGTGGCTATCTTGTTGCCGAGACGGCGGAGGGGGCTTCCCTCGTGTGGGATCCCAATTCATTGGCGACAACAGCGATAAACGACGTCAGCTCTTTTCATGTCAATAACTATGCCTTCGCCGCCGTGAAGCAGGATGGCAGCGTTGTCACTGGTGGGGAGGCGTATAGCGGTGGCGATGCTTCCGCGGTACAAGACCAACTGACGGATGTCGTGCAAATTTTGAGTCTGGGTAATGCTTTTATTGCACTGAAGCAGGATGGTACCGTCGTCTTTTGGGGTGACGCGTTTCGGTATGATGCGACGACCGCACTGCTGAGCTCGCTTACCAACGTCAAACGTCTTTACAACAGCAGGAACACTATCGCGGCATTAAAGCACGATGGCACCGTATTTACCTGGGCGAACACGGCTTTTGGTGTCGAAGCGATTCCAAACTCGTTTGTCGACATCGAGCAGATGGTCACCAGCGCATACAGTAACGCTTTTGCAATGACGAACTCGGATGGCACCGTTGTCGTGGCTGAATTTCTCGGTGACTATAATGGCGCTAACGTCACCATAAAAGAGAGTGTGTTTACGGACAATGCCAAACACCTATACAGCCACGGCTCCAACGGCGGCATCTTCATTGCGTTAACGTCGGACGACACTGTGGCGGTTTGGGGGCGCAGCGCTTACGGCGGAGACCCGTCCAACGTGCAACATCGCCTCACCAACGTGCTTGATGTCATTCGTGTTGGGAGAGAGGCCTATGGCGCATGGCGGTTGGATGGCACCTTGATCGTTTGGGGACGGGGGGTCATCGAGGGGCTCTTTACTCGAGGCGGGCTTCACGAGTGCGAAGAGCAAGAAGTGGCGGTGAAATAAAGCGATAAAACCCCAACCAGCGCAGTTCGAAATGACGAACAGTGACTGACGAAACGTTGAGTTTTTACACGCCATCCGATGCCCCGCCGGCGGCCTTCTCCCCGGCGGGGTATTTTGACAGAAACGGATTGTTGTTCTCCGGATTAGCTACCCTTCGGTAGCGTGCACTTTTCAGGATGTCACGCCGTTTCGGCATCCCCCCCGATACTTTCCCGTGATTACAGCTTCTCGATGCTGGGGGTCTGATGGGCTTTCAGAGCCGCCACCGACTCGCGGGCGGCGCGGGTGAGGGCGGCTTCATCCCCCAGTTGTTGGTAAGCCCAGGTTTCGGCATTCGGGGTTAAGCCACATTGGGCGTGGAGTTGATCACCGTCCACTTTCAGATCACAGCGATACAGCACCTGGTCATCGTGTTTCACCCTCAGGTAAGCACCGGGCTGTCGAGTGCCGTGAACCCGCCAGGTGGTTTCCACCTCGGTGGTGGCGCCGGGGGCGCGCAGCTGACTGATGCGGGCGGCCTGGTTCTGGTGCAGCATGTCGGCGTTGTTGTCATTGATGGTGCGATGCAACTGGCCAAACACTTCATGGCGGGTGATCAGCACGGCGTTGTCCAGAAGCAGACTGATGCGCTGGCGGTTGATTCGGTAGGTGGGGTTCAGGGCGCCAACCAACTGGGCCACCGGGCCTTGCGGCGCCGATTCGCCGGTGCCGATCAGCCCCTGGATCAACACCTCGCAGCGCAGGGCCGGGGCACCGCGATGCGCGATGTATTGGCGGTTCTGCGTGTTCATGGCGTCGGCCAGGGCCTCCCGCCCGGACACCAGCAGGTGGCCGACGGACAGGGTGGGCAGCTCCCCCGTGTGCAAGGCCACGCTCATGGTGATGCCGACATTGGGATTCAGGTCGTTGTGCCAGCGGCCTGACAGATACCACGCCTGGGCAAGGGGATTCTCCGGCTCGCCTTCCGGGCCGTAGGGAAAGCGGCCTTCATAACGTTGGTAGAGCTGGTTGCCGGCCTCACGACAGCGGGCCACAAAAGGCTCAAGCGCTTGCTTGAGTTCCGGCTTTTGATGGTCCAGCAGGCCGATGGGGGTGTGGGTGGCCCGGCTGTGGATGGACAAGTCGGGATGGGTCTCGGCGACCGCCAGTGGGCTGACTAACAGGAGCAGCAAAGGTAGGGTTGATCGGTTCATCGCTGTTGCTTTCGTCCTTGAATCGTCAACATCGGAGCGGATGATCACACTATGGCGTTTTTTTGCTCGTCGTCCAACCATTGAACAAGGAATTTTTTCCAGTGACCGGAAGCTAACCTTCGGTAAAAGAACAACTTTAATCCACTATTTATCCACGGTTACAATGGCCCACAGGCACCAGGATCGGTGTCGATACCGAGCGAATAACGATGCGAAGCCGAACCCAGACTCATGTGGCCTTTTCAGAAGTGAATTGGGGCACCCTGAAATCCCTTGTGCCTTACATGATGGAGTTTCGGAACCGTGTGATGCTGGCGATGTTGTGCCTGGTGGCCGCGAAGATCGCCAGCGTCGGCCTGCCGTTTATTCTTAAGCACGTGGTGGACGGGCTGGACAAGCAGGGCACCGGGGCGGTGATCGCGCTGCCTCTCGGGTTGTTGCTTGCCTATGGTTTGGTGCGCTTTTCCAACGTGCTGTTCGGCGAGTTGCGGGACACCCTGTTCGGCCGTGTGATCGAAAGGGCGATGCGTCGCCTCGGCCTTAAGGTGTTCAAGCACCTCCATGCGCTGGATATGGAATACCACCTCGGACGGCAAACCGGCGGCATCTCCCGCGACATCGAGCGGGGCACGGCGGGCATCTCGTTCCTGATGCGCTTTATGGTGTTTAACATCGGCCCGACCCTGCTTGAAATCGCCTTGGTGATGGGCTTGCTGTGGTGGAATTACCACCTGGGTTTTGCCCTTATCGTGGGTGTGGCGGTGGTGCTGTACGTGGGGTTCTCCGTGCTGGCCACCGAATGGCGCACGCACTTTGTCCGGGAGATGAACCAGGCGGAGTCGGAGTCCAGCAGCCGCGCCGTGGACAGCCTGCTGAACTTTGAAACCGTCAAATACTTTACCAACGAGGCGGAAGAGGCCCGGTTGTACGACAAGGGGTTGGCCCAATGGGAACTGGCCCGCCGCAAGAACCGGCTGTCGCTGTTTGCGCTGAATGGCGGACAGGCCCTGATCATCGCGCTGGCGATGACGGCGGCGTTGATTCTGGCCGCCAGCGATGTGATTGCCGGCAGCATGACCCTGGGGGAC
>CAZWED010000235.1:0-5644 GCA_964632645.1 uncultured Ferrimonas sp.
CCCATCTGCATCGACAGCATCTGGCCGAGCATCGACAGAACGTGCAGCAGCATCGACAGCATCAGCCCCATCATGGCGCCCACCGCCAGTTGTTCAAACGCAATGAGCAGGGCGCGCGGGGAGAGCGGGTCGATGGGAGGTGGCGTGGGCAGCACCGGGCCCTCCAGTGCCGCCAGGAAAAAGGCGAACAGCACTTTGACCCGGATGGGGATGTGGCCATTGGAAAAGAACGGCAGCAGCGCGAAGGCACCGGCGATGCGAAAGAAGGGCCACCAGACGCGGCCAATCATCAACAGGATCTCTTCGGTGGTGAAGGCAAACATGCTCAGCCAATCAACATGGGAATGTCGAGGAACAGGCGGTTGAACAGGTCGCTCAGTTGCTGCAGCAACCAGTTACCGGCAAACAGCACCATCAACAGGGTGATCAGCAATCGGGGCAGAAACGAGAGCGTCTGTTCGTTTACCTGGGTGGCGGCCTGCAGGACGGCAATGACCAGGCCCACCACCATGCCGGGCATGATCAGTACGCCCACCATAGCCACCACCAGGTAGATGCCGTCGGCAAAGATGGCCGTCAGTTGTTGTGCGTCCATAACCCCTCCTAGCTCATGCCAAAGCTGGCGGCGAGGGTGCCGACGGTCATCGACCAGCCGTCCACCAGAACAAACACCATCAGCTTGAAGGGGAGTGAGATGATCAGGGGCGACAGCATCATCATACCCATGGACATCAGCACCGAGGCCACCACCAGATCGATCACCAGAAACGGGATAAAGAGCAGGAAGCCGATCTGGAAGGCGGTTTTCAGTTCACTGAGCACAAAGGCGGGCATCAGCACCGAGAACGGCACCTCTTCGGCACTGAGCTGCGTCGGTTCACCGGCGATCTTCAGCATCTGCTCCAGGTCGGTTTCCCGGGTCTGGCCCAGCATAAAGGTGCGAAGGGGGATTTCGGCGCGGGCCACCGCCTCTTTCAGTCCGATCTCGCCGCCATCGTAAGGCAGAAACGCCTGTTGATGGATCTCGGTCCAGACCGGACGCATGATGAACAGGGTCAGCACCAGCGCGATGCCGATAAGCAGCTTGTTGGGCGGGCTCTGCTGCAAACCCAGGGCCTGACGTAATACCGCCAGGACCACGATGATGCGGGTGAAGCTGGTCATCATCAGCAGCATGGCGGGGAGGAAGCTGAGCGCGGTCATCAGCGCCAGGATCTCCATCTTCACGCCAAACTCCTGACTGCTCGCTCCGTCGGTCATGGTGAACAGCGTCAATCCCCCCTCAGCCAGCGCCGAGGGGCTCAACAGCATCAGTAGCAGAAGCCAGACCCGCATGGTGTCAGTTGCCCTGGCCGGAAAGCTTGCTGGCTTCCACTTCCAACAGGCGCACGCCATAGCGGCCATTCACTTCCACCACCTCGCCACGGCCCAGCAGGGTGCCGTTAACGCGCAGGTCCAGCGGTTCACCGACCATCCGGTCAAGGGCAACGATGTCCCCTTCACCCAGGCCCATCAGTTCGCCCAGGCTCAACTCGGCGCTGGCCAGTTCCAGCGACACCTGCACCGGCAGATGGCTGAAAAAGTTCATGTCACGCGGAGCGCGCGGTGCCGCTTCGGCCGCCTTGGGGGCGGGCTCATCGGCAAAGAGGTCGTCGTCCAGAAGCAGGTCGTCGTCCAGCAGCAAAGTATCTTCGGACATCGATCATTCCTCGTGTTGATGTAGTTCGTGAGTAAGCTTGGCCACCAGTTGCCCCTCATGGGCGTGAACGGTGGCGTGGAAAATCGGGCGGCCGCCAATGGCAACGGGGCTGCGCCGGATCAGGGTCAGGGGCAACACTTCGCCGGGCTGGAGATTGGCCAGGGCCTGAGTCGGCATGGACTGGCGGGCCAGCTGGCAGGAGAGCCGGATCGGCAGCTGGTGCAAACGGCGGCGCAGCTTGGCGGCCAGATCCGGCGCCACGGGGGTGTCGGTCGGGGTGCGGGTCAGACGGGCCAGGGCGGCGTCACTCAGCAGGCACTGCATCCGGGGCAGGGGGGTCTCCCGTGTCCAGTCAAATTGCCAACGCAGCGGCGCGCTGAGCGACTGTCCCGCCTCAATCGGCTCCAGATCCAGCGCCGCCATCTCCCACTCCTCCTGGGCGAGGGTCGACAGGGCCGTCACCATCAGGCGCTTGACCAGCCGCAGCTCGGACTGGCTGGGTGAGGTCAACGGCGAAAACATCGGACGCTGTCCGCCGCCGTAGTAGCTGCTGGCCAGCTGGTCGAGGCTGCATCGGTCGATGCCCCACCAGATCAACGGCTGGCGCTCCAGGCTGAGCTGGAACCAGGTGAGTTCGCGCCCCAGCGGCGCACTGTCCTCAACGGTCGAGATGGCAGCCAGGGGGCTCTGTCCCCGCCCCGTGCCGGGAGTCAGTGCCTGACCAACGGCATCCAGTACCAGTCTCTGACGCTTCTCCAGCTCAAACAGCAGGCGACTGCGGGCCAGTCGCTCCTGCACCAGCGCCACCGGGCGGTAGGTGTGCTGTTCCGAAGCTCGAAGCACAGTGGCTTTGGCTGTGGTTTTCATTCACTCAGTTCCCTAAATGTTGTGACGAACGTGGTAAAAAAACAAAAACTCGGAATATACATCACTAATGTGAATATTTGACGCCGCGACAAAAAACCGACTATGTAATATTTTTTGACGCCAATGTGGCTTCGTCAATTAATAAACTCGTCGCCATGAGAATTATTCGACTCATTTTTCGCCTCTGTCAAAAAACCGTTTTGCCTGCCATTTAATTGACGTCGCGTTTGCCGCAATTGCCTGATATGGCTGGCTTTGGTGCGATACGATAACAGCAAAAAAATCTGAATATCAATATTGCATTTCACCCTTGTTTGAATTTAAGTTTGTGCCCTGAAAATTAAACGGCAATGCAAATTTTGTCGCCACACTAAAAAGACCGTGACCGGATAGCGAGTGCCATGATTAAAAAAGCAGCAGGGACTTCACTTCTATTTCTAATTGGCCTCTCCTGCCATGCAGCTCCCCAGTTCAGTGAGTTTCGAACCCCGATTGATGGCGCCGAGTGGCGCTATCAGGGCGATCGGTTCCACTGCGAGCTGCGTCAGGAAGTGGCCGGTTTTGGCACCCTGGTGTTGGCACAGTGGCCGGGTCAGTCTCTGGGCTTGTCCCTGCAGGCGGACTGGCTGGTGAACGTGCCGGTTCACAGCGAAAGCCGCCTGGTGGCCCCGCAGTGGCAGCATCAGGCACCGGCGCAAACCGCATTGCGACTGTGGCAGTGGAACGGCCGTCAGGCGGCGATGGAAGGGGACGCGACCCCTTATCTGGAAGCGCTGGAACGGGGACTTGGCTGGCAGTTGGATGTGCAGATCAGCGCCGAGTCCGGCTACCGGCTCAGTGCCGATCCGGTGGCGGTGCGTGACGCCTTGTCGGCGTTCCGCCAATGCCGTACCGCGTTGGTGCCCAAGCCGTTCTCCGAGGTGCGCCACGTCACCCTGAATTACCGCAGCGGACAGTTGCTGCCCAGCCCGGCCCAGTTGACGGAGCTGGACGCCATTGCCGCCTACGTGGCGGCGGACCACCGCATCACCGAGGTGCTGGTGGACGGCCACACCGACAGCGTCGGCGACCACCTGGCCAACCTGGCACTGTCCCGGGACCGGGCGGACGAGGTCGGCGCGTTGCTGCATGAACGGGGCATCGACCGCAGCCGCATCCAGGTGCGCGGTCACGGTGAGCGTTACCCGCTGGTGAGCAACGCCGGCAATCGCGGACGCGAGACCAATCGCCGCGTCACCATCCGCCTGGTGCGTGATGGTCAGGTGCAGGAGGTGGCCGGTGGCGCACGTTGAAGCCCCCCGTCTCGGATTGGGCACCCTGACGGTGCCCGGCATCGTTCAGACCCAGCTGGAACTGCAAGGCTACCAGGTGGTTCGCGACGCCGAACCGGTCTGGGTCGGGCTGGTTGATCTCAGCCAGTGTGAACTGGACGAGGTGTCCGGCGCCCTGGCCGCCAGCAACAGCAAGTACCAGATCGCCCTGGTGGCGCCGGAGCAGACGGAACTGGCCAGCGAGGCGATGCGCCACGGTGCCCAGGACTACCTGCTGCTGCCCCTGGATGCCGACCAGCTGGTCAGCCAGCTGACCCGTCTGATGCAACTGGAGCAGGCGCCCTCCGACGTGGTGGCGGTGTCGCCGCGTTCCCGTCAACTGCTGATGCTGGCCCATCGTGCCGCGCAAACCGATGCCAGTGTGCTGCTCACCGGGGAGAGCGGCACCGGCAAGGAGCAACTGGCCCGCTTTATTCATCGCCATTCGCCCCGGGCCGACGGCCCTTTCCTGGCCGTTAACTGCGCCGCCATTCCCGAATCGATGCTGGAATCGTTGCTGTTTGGCCACGTCAAAGGCGCGTTTACCGGCGCTCACGCCGACAAGCCTGGCAAATTTGAAGCGGCCAACGGCGGCACCCTGCTGCTGGATGAGATTGGCGAGATGCCTCTGCTGCTGCAGGCCAAGCTGTTGCGGGTGCTGCAGGAGCGCGAAGTGGAGCGGCTTGGGGCCCACGGCACCACCGCACTCGACATCCGCATCATCGCCGCCACCAACCAGGACTTGCGCCAGGCGGTGGCGGAAGGCCGTTTCCGGGAAGATCTGTTCTATCGCCTCGACGTGCTGCCCCTGAAAACCGTGCCGCTGCGCGAGCGACGGGAAGACATCCTGCCCCTGGCGGAGCACTTCCTGACGCAATACGGCGACGGCAGCCGCTGCCACTTCAGTGACCCGGCGCGCCAGATGCTGCTGGGACACGATTGGCCCGGCAACGTGCGGGAGCTGGAAAACACCGTGCAGCGTGCCCTGGTGATGCGTCGTGGCCTGGCCCTGCAGGTGGCGGAGCTGGGCCTGCCGGCGTCGGTGCAGCCGGCGCAGATGCCCGTTGAGGCTGAAACCGGCCTGAAAGCCTCCAAACGCCAGGCCGAATTCCAATACATCGTGGATGTGCTGCGCCGCTTTGACGGCCATCGCAGCCGCAGTGCCGATGCCCTGGGTATGACCACCCGGGCACTGCGCTACAAACTGGCCCAGATGCGGGAGCAGGGGTGGGACATTGACCGCCTGCTGCGCCCCTCTGACGCCGCCTGATTTTCAAGTTGGAGTCTGACATGCCCCAATCCATCGCCCTGACCCAGGCCCGCATGCAGGAAACCCTGCAACTGCACCGGGAGCGTGCCGCCGGCGAGATCGCCATCGGCCCCAACCCGATGGACCGCCAACTGGGCGCAACCGGTGCGGTTCCCTCCTTTACCGAGTTGATGAACCACAAAGTGAACGCCATCAGTGCCGACCAGAACCGCGCGGACGCCATGCGCACCGCCGTCGATCTCGGTCGCAGCGATGATCTGGTGGGCGCCATGGTGGCGTCACAGAAAGCCAGCCTGACCTTCAGTGCCCTGGTGCAGGTAAGAAACAAATTGGTGACGGCATTTGATGACGTCATGAAGATGCCGCTGTAAGGAACACAAAGGATGACGACAGCAACCGCTGATACGCTCACGCCGCCCAACGAAGGGGGCGCGATGAATCGCCTGAAAGGCTTGTGGAGCCGCTGGCAGGGGGCCAGCCGCAGTGATCGCCAGGTGC
>CAZWED010000236.1:0-5611 GCA_964632645.1 uncultured Ferrimonas sp.
CCGGCGGTGGCACTCAGTTTTAAAAACTCACGACGTTGCATAGGTCACCTCAATGGTTAAAGCGAATAGGTCAGGGTCAGCATCAGCAGGTGGGCGTTGTAGTTGTGCCCCATATCGCCCAGGGTGATGAGCCCGGGAATGCTGTCGCTGGCGACATCGGCGTAATCGGTGTCGTAGTAGCGCTCATAGCGGTAATCGAGTCGCACGTTGGTGCGCTGCGAGAGGGCGTAGTCGGCGTACGCCCGCACGCTGTGGGCCCACTGGATGTAATCGCCGTAGGGCTGGCCCCGGGACACCTGGGTGTCTGAGCTGGACTCGGTGTACTGGTAGTCCGCGCCCAAAGTCAGGCGGTCGTCCATCAGGCCGCCGTAGCTGGCGCCCACGCCGGCGTAATCGAAGCGGTCCTCAATGCGGTAGGTCCAGTCGGCGGTGCTGAAGCTCTGGCTGCCGGCCTGGTTGGATTCGATCCACTGCTGACCGGCGAAGGCGTGCAGGTTCAGCGCCTTGTTGACCCGGTAGTTGGCGGACAGGTCATAGCCCAGGTCGTCCGCGTCCAGCAGGCCAATTTCGGACTCGCTGTAGTCGTCCTTGGCGTAGCGCACGTTGGCGTCGAGGGAGAGCGCGGCCAGCGGGCTGTAGCTCATCTCGAACTGCAACTCGGTGCGGTCACGATCCGCCAGGTAGTACTTGCGCAGCAGGGTGTTGTCTTCGCTGGAGGTGGCCTCGCTGGCCTGGTAACGGGAACCGTCACGCTGGCCGTAGCTGGCTTTCAGGGCCAGGTTGAGGTTGTCCAGGGCGTTGACGCGGGTACGGGCCCAGAGGGTGTTGTCCTCGGTGGTTTCCCGCACGCTGTGGCTGCGCTCGGTGCGTTCACCCTGGTAACCCGCTTCCAGCGCCACGCGCTGGGACAGGCGGGTGCTGGCGTCCAGCCCGTAGCGGTGACGGGTGGTGTCCAGCGGGGTGTTCATCCGGGCGGTGCCGCTGAGGCTGTCGATGGACAGTTGCTGGTCGTAGGCGAACACCGGGGTGCGGTTGTCCCGATCCGAGTAGTCGTACTTGGCGGCCAGACGAACGCCCCCCAGGGCACTGGTCAGGCGCAGGTTGACACCCTGGGTGCGCACTTCGCCGTTGGCCTGGGTGATGCCGTTGGGGGCGCCCAGCGGATCGACGAAGGCGGTGTCATTCTGGTACAGCCAGCCCTGGGTCAGGCGACCGGTCAGGCGGGTCTTGCCGACACGGTACTGGCCGGACAGCGCCACCAGATGCGCTTCGTTGTCCGGAGCCAACGCCTGCACGGCTCCACGCTCGCCGTTGTAGAGGGCGTCATAGCGGTTTTCGAACAGCGACCCCTGGTAGCTCAGGGCGGTCTGCCACTGCTCGCCGCCCAGCTCAGCGCCGGCGTTGAAGGTCTGGGTGGTGGTGTCCACCGGCGCGGTGATGTTGACCGGGCTCTTGATGAACTGGGTGCTGCTGGCTTTGAAGCCGGTTTTGGACTCGTGGTCGTAACGGGCGTAGGTGCGCCAGTTCAGGCCCGCCAACGCATCCTGATAGGCCAGGCCAAGGCCGGTACGCTCACGGCGCTGCTCCAGATCCACCTCAATGGGCTGGTCCAGTGCCACCAGATTGCGGCCATCGAAGCCGTACTGGGTGTGGGCGCTGGCGTCCACGGTGCGCAGCTTGGCATAGTCAAACCCGACATCCAGGTGGTTGTCGCGATAGCGCGCCTGGCCGTAGCCGCTGCTCATGCCCAGCTGGTTGGCGTTGAGGTCGAGGCGACCGTCCGCTTCCCCGTTCAGGGTGGCGTCGGCGTTGATGCCTACGGCGGCACCGTCGCGGGCGCCAAAGCGGTTGGCAGCGTGGTTGTCGTTGCTGTCTACGACACCGGCGCTGAGGCCGATCTGGCCGCTGGCCTGCGGGGCATCGCAACGCTTGCAGGCCCAGCCGGACTTGTCCAGGTTCTGGGTGTTGGCGTCAGACAGGGCGAAGCTGGCGGCCTGGGCCGGGGCCATCACCGAGAGGATGGCCAGGGCAGTCAGAGAGAGTTGCACTTTCATCACGGGAGGTCCTTATTTCTCAAGCAGGCTGCCGGCAGGGTGGTTGGAACCGTGTACCTGGCTGTGGCAGTTGAGGCAGCTCTGGCCGGACACAAACGCGTTGCTCTGGCCGTCGTAAACGCGGCTGGCGTGGCCGTCACTGGCGTGGCAGCTCTGGCACAGTTGCGGCGCGCGACGGGTCAGCATGGCGTCATTGACGCTGCCGTGGACGCTGTGACAGCTGGCGCAGTTGTCGGTCACCGGGGCGTGCTCCCACAGCACCGGGCCGCGTTTCTCGGCGTGGCAGCTGTAGCAGGTGTCGTTGAGGCTGATCTGGTTCAGGGACGCTTCGGTCAGGCTGCCGTGGGCGTCGTGACAGCTGGTGCAGCTCATGTCGCTGCCGCTGTGCAGGCCCGCCATCGGGTGCGCGGAGCGCTTGTTCATGTCCGCCGCTTCGCTGCTGTGGCAACTGGTGCAGGTGGCGATTTCACCCTCGGGGGAGAGAACCGGGTCACTGTCGGTGTGGATCTGGTGGCAATCGGTACAGGCCACTTCGGAGAAGTCGTGGCGGCTGCCGTGCCAGTCTTGGCGCGCGCTGTCTTCGTGGCAGCTCAGACAGACGGAGTTTTGCAGTTCGGCACTGACGTTGGCGTCGTCACCGAAATTGATCATCGGCTCGTTCTTGCCGCGGTGTTTGCCCTGGGGACCGTGGCAGGTTTCGCACTGCAGCTTGGCCATCGGGCTGGCGCTGCTGTCGAGGCTGCCGTGGGGCGAGGCGAACAGGGCCTGCACCTGCTCATCCCGGCCATGGCACATCAGGCAGCCGTCGGCGCCTTTGCCGGAGTACTGTCCCTGCTGGAACTTGTCGATAAGCTGGGCCTGGACGTCGTCGCTGGCGTGGGCACTAAAGGCCATCGCGCTGGCGAGCAGGCTGGTGCTTAGAAGACGTGAAAATCGAGTCATCGGTTACCCACCGTAATAAATGAAAACCGTTTTTATTTAAATTCTGGTTCGGTCAAATAGAGCGTTTATTTGTCGTCCTGACGGGTGCGGAGGCGCGATATTCCAGAATTCGACCTGACCGGGCATTCTCCCCCTGGGGAAAGGGAGCGCTGGAATTATGGGGAAGAGGGGGAGTGACAGAATGTCACCTGGTTTGCATTTGGTGAAAACGGACTTCGGATCTGTGATCTCGATATAAAAAGCATTCTGTGCTGATTCTGGTGTTTAAAATGCCACTTTTATAATTTGAACGTGAATCACTTTATGACAGGGAAAGGCTCGCTACCCTGCCTGAGACACAGGCGAACAGGTCATGTTGTACCGGGAGGAGACCTTGCTGACGCGACTGGGGGCGTTAAGTCTGAACGCCGGGGTGATCGAGGCCCTGGCCGACAAAATACACATCACAAGACTCGGCAAGGGGGAAGCCCTTTGCCCGGCGACGGAGCGCATCGGACTGGCGCTGGTGCGCCACGGCACGCTGATCCGCCAGGTGGGCTTCCATGATGGCAGCGTCGCCAGCACTGAACTGCTGTTTTCCGACCAGTTTCTCTTTTCCAGCGGCACCACCTGCGGCGCGGATCACAATGTCCGCTATCGGGCTCTGGAGTCGACGGAGGTGGCGTGGATCGGCATCGAGCAGGTTTATGAACTTTGCCGTGGAAATAACGGATTTCTAGAGTTTTATCTGGAGAAAAAACACCGTTATTCCCGAATGGTAGAGGACCATCTTTTACTGCGTTCCATTCTGTCGAAAAAAGAACACTTATTAATGACATTGGCGATGATTTTCTCCGCCAAGCTGCGTCGTAATGAAAGTGCCATCAAGATCACCATTGAAGAGTTGTGCAGCGTGACCGGCAGCACACGCCAATATTGCAGTAAGGTCATCGCCGAATTGTGCGAGCAGGGAATTGTGATCAATCACTACGGTTCACTGGAGCTGTGCGATTACACTGCCCTGAAGGCCCGGCTGGGTAACGACGCCCGGCGGCACTATGACCTGTTTCGCGCCAAGCCCAAGATGGAGGGCGGCGCGAAACCCAAGATGGAGGCGGCATGATTCAAAGGCTCAGGTGGATCCCTTTTTTGCTGATGGTGGGGCTGGTGATGCCGGTTCAGGCGGCGACGGTGACCGTGGCCGTGGCCGCGAACTTCAAGTCGACGCTGGAGAGGATGGCCGCGGGCTTTACCGAGCAGACCGGCATTGAGGTGCAGATCTCCTCCGGGGCCACCGGCGCGCTTTACACCCAGATCCTGCATGGTGCCCCCTACGACCTGTTCCTGGCTGCCGACAACGAGCGGCCCGCCCTGCTGGTGGAAAAGGGGCTGGCGGATCCCGATACGCTCAAGGATTATGCCGTTGGGCTGCTGGCTTTCTGGGTGCCGGGTCAGCAACCGGACGAGGCGACCCTGCAAGGTTGGCAGGGGCGACTGGCCATCGCCAATCCCCGCATCGCCCCGTATGGTGCAGCGGCCGAGCAAGTCTGCGAACATCTTGATATCCTTCACAGGTTGAAAGGGAATATCGTGCGGGGCAACAACATTCTGCATACCTTTCAATATGTACAGAGCGGCAATGCGCCAGCCGGACTGGTTGCGCTGGCCCAGCTCCGTCAGGCGGGGATCCCGGACCAGGAATACTGGCGGATCCCACCCGAATGGCATGACAGTCTGCGACAACAGGCGGTGGTGCTGAAGCGCAGCACGCACCCGGCCGAAGCGCGGGCGCTGCTGGACTATCTTGTGGCCCAGGACGAACTTCTGTCCGAAGCGGGATACGCGATTCCGGATGACCATCAATCCCTCTGATCTTGAAGCCCTCTGGATCACCCTGAAACTGGCGGCCATCAGCACCGGATTGCTGTTGCTGGTCACGCCGCCGCTGGCCTGGTGGCTGGCGCACAGTCGGGCGCGTTGGCGCCCGATGGTGGAAGCGCTGGTGGCGTTGCCGCTGATCCTGCCGCCCACGGTGCTGGGCTTTTACCTGTTGCTGCTGTTCTCCCCGCTCTACCTGCCCGGGCAGTGGATGCAGGCGCTGACCGGCACCACCCTGGCGTTCTCCTTTCCCGGGCTGGTGATCGGCTCGATGATCTACTCCCTGCCGTTTGTGGTGCAGCCCCTGCAGTCGAGCTTTGCCACGTTGGGCAAGGGGGAGCTGGAAGCGGCGGCCACTCTGGGGATGAATCGCTGGAAACGGTTTCACTACGTGGTGTTCCCGATGACCCGGCACAGTTTTGTGCTGGCCGGCATGCTGGGCTTTGCCCACACCCTGGGGGAGTTCGGGGTGGTGCTGATGATCGGCGGCAACATTCCCGGCGAGACCCAGGTGATCGCCATCGCCCTGTTTGAACACGTCGAAGCATTGGATTACGCCAGTGCCCACCTGTTGGCTGGCCTGATGCTGGCCACTTCCCTGGCCCTGCTGCTGTTCATTTACGTGGGCATGGATCGGCGCAAGCGGGCCTGGGGTTACTGGTAAGGAGAACCCTCAGTGAGTTTGGAGCTCGACCTTAAAGGGCAGCTGGGTGAGTTCGCCTTTGACCTGAGCCTGTCGGTGCCCATTCAGGGCATCA
>CAZWED010000237.1:0-5544 GCA_964632645.1 uncultured Ferrimonas sp.
GTCGAACTGGCGTACCGGCTGCTGACGGAGGCCAAGGGGGCCCACCAGGCCGATAACGCGGTCGGGGCTCTGCACGCCGCCTACGCCCGGGAGGAGAACGACGAGTTTGTTGCCCCCACGGTGATTGGCCAGGGTGCGGCCATGGCCGATGGCGACGCGCTGATCTTTATGAACTTCCGCGCCGACCGCGCCCGCCAGCTGACCCGCGCTTTCGTGGATCCGGCGTTTTCCGGCTTTGAGCGCATCGCCAATCCCAAGCTTCACTTCGTGATGCTGACCCAGTACGCGGCGGACATTGATGCCCCCTGCGCCTTCCCGCCGGAAGATCTGGTCAACACCTTCGGTGAGCTGATGGCCAAGCACGACAAAAAGCAGCTGCGCATCAGCGAAACCGAGAAATACGCTCACGTTACTTTTTTCTTCAATGGCGGCGTCGAAACGCCGTTTGAAGGCGAAGAGCGGATCCTGATCAACTCCCCCAAAGTGGCCACCTATGACCTGCAGCCGGAGATGAGCAGCGAAGCGCTGACCAACGAACTGGTGGCAGCCATTGAGTCCGGTCAGTTTGACGCCATCATCTGCAATTACCCCAATGGCGACATGGTTGGCCACACCGGCAACTACGACGCCGCAGTCAAAGCCTGCGAAGCGGTGGATCACTGCATCGGACGGGTCGTGGAAGCCCTGGAGAAGGTGGGGGGCGAGTGCCTGATCACCGCCGACCACGGCAATGCCGAGCAGATGAGCGACGCCAGCACCGGTCAGGCCCACACCGCCCACACCAGTGAACCGGTGCCGCTGATCTACGTTGGACGGGATGCGGAGCCACGCTCCGGCGGTGCCCTGTCTGACATCGCCCCCACCATGTTGTATCTGATGGGCCTGCCCATTCCGGCCGAGATGACCGGCCAGCCTCTGGTGACTCTTAAAGCGTGAAACGGATCCTGCCTATCGCTCTGCTCGCCCTGCTGGCCACTTCGGTGGCCGGTCAGGACGACGTGGCCCAGCAACAGGCCCAGCTCGACAAATTGAGCCGGGAGATCAAACAGCGTCAGGCCAGGCTGTCTGAAGCCCAGGTGGCGAAGGATGGCCTGATGGCGGAGTTGCGTCGCACCGATAAGGCGATCAGCGACAGCGCCCAGGCCCTCAAGCGCCAGCAACAGGCCCTGGCTAAGAGCGAGGCTACCCTGAGCGAACTGTCGCAGCGCCAGGGTGAGCTGGAAACCCGGCAACGGCAACAGCGGGATCAGCTGGCCGCCCAGGTGCGCACGGCGTGGATGAGTGGCGGGCAGGACCACACCGCGCTGCTGCTGGGGAACGACGACCCGGCAACTCTGGAGCGCATGCTGGTGTACTACCAGTATCTGAACCAGGCCCGCATCGACGCGCTGGAAGCCCTCAAAGCCACCGCAGCGGAACTGGCCTCGGTGATCACCGAGCAACAGACCGAACGGGACCGTCAGGCCAGCCTGCTGAAGCAACAGGAGCAGGAGCGCGCCCGACTGGCACAGCGACAAAAAGAGCGTGAAGTGGCCCTGGCCAAGCTGGAGCGTCAGCTCAAGCGGGACAGCAATCAGCTGGCGCTGATGCAGGAGGACCGCGAGGTGCTGGAGCGGGCCATCGCACAAGCCCTGGAAGCGCTCGCCCGCAGCGCCGCTCTGGACGGTTTGGCGGACAGCAAAGGGCGATTGCCCTGGCCCACCAAAGGCACCCTGGCCAAAGGCTTTGGCAGCCATCGTGAGGGGCAGCTGAAGTGGAACGGCTGGTTGCTGAAGGCCCCGGCCGGGCGGGAAGTGAAAGCGATCAGCGCCGGTCAGGTGGTGTTTGCTGACTGGCTGCGCGGCTTCGGACTGGTGGTGGTGGTGGACCACGGAGAGCAGTATCTCAGCCTCTACGGCCACGCCCAGGCTCTGCTCAGACAGGTGGGTGACACGGTGAAACCGGGGGAAGTGATCGCCCTGACCGGCAGCTCCGGTGGCCTCCAACAACCAGGTCTATACTTCGAGATACGCCATCGAGGGCGTGCCATCGATCCCCGCCCCTACCTGCAAAAAGGGTGACGCTGGCCAGCCCTCCTGATCAGGAGGGCAGCCCATGCGGCGCTTTGTTCCCTTTCTGGTCGGCCTCCTGCTGTGCACCGCAACGGCGTTTGCCGGTCAGGAGCTTCACAAGGATGCGGCCAAGCCGACACAGCAGGACACCCAGGCTCTGATCAGCGCCGTACAGGCGTTGATCGAGGACTACTACGTCGACGAAGTGGACCAGCAAGCCCTGCTGGACGGCGCCCTGAAAGGGATGCTGGAAGTGCTCGACCCTCACTCCACCTATCTGCGCCCCCACACCCTCTCCCTGCTCAGGGACAACAACCGTGGCCATTACTATGGCTATGGTCTGGAAGTGTCGGTGGATGAGGGTGAGATCCGGGTGATCTCCCCGATGGCCAACTCCTCCGCCGAAGTCGCCGGAGTGCAGCCGGGCGATGTGCTGCTCAAGGTGGACGAGCTGGAAGCGGACCCGGACGATCTCGACCCGATGATCGCCTACATCAAGCAGGCCAGTCTGGATGATCGCCCCCTGCAACTGACCCTTAAACGACGCCCCTTGCCCGACCCGGTTGTGCTGCAATTAATCCCCTCCGAAGTGGAAGTGATCTCCAGCCAGGCCCATCGCCTGCCGGGCAACATCGGCTACCTCAGGATCTCCAGCTTCAACCAGCGCACCGCCTCGGAGATCCGGGCCGCCGCCCACCAGTTTGCCGAAGCGCCGCTGGACGGGCTGGTGCTGGATCTCCGTAACAATCCTGGCGGACTGCTCGACGCGGCGGTTCAGGTGGCGGACATGTTTCTCACCGAAGGCACCATCGTCACCACCCACGGCCGCTTTTTCGATGCCAACAGCGCCTATCAGGCATCCCGTTTCAGCCTGTTCAGCGATCTGCCCCTGGTGGTGATCATCAATGAGGGCAGCGCCTCCGCCGCAGAGATCCTCGCCGGCGCCCTTCAGGATCTGGACCGCGCGGTGCTGGTGGGAGAACGCTCATTCGGCAAGGGTACGGTACAGAGTTTGATCCCCCTGCTGGCCGGCGGCGGTGCCATCAAACTGACCACGGCACGGTACGCCACCCCCAACGGTACCTTCATCGACCAGAAAGGGATCGATCCCGACATCCTGGTGGAAGCCCAGGAAGATGGCGATATAATCAGCAATAACAACCCCTTGCTGAGTCTTCAGGATGATCCTCAGTTGCTGGTCGCCTACAACCTGCTGGTACCGAAAACCGCACATCGCCATCGCCCTTAGCTTGCTGCTGTGTTGCGCAACGGTTCAGGCCGCCCCACGACTGGCCCTGATCATTGATGACGTCGGCGCCCGGGAAGCCGATCGCGCCGCCCTGACGTTGCCAGACAGTGTGACCCTGGCGTTTCTGCCCCACACCCCCTGGGGCCGCGAACTGGCGCTCGCCGCCTGGCGGGAAGACCGGGAACTGATGCTCCACCTGCCGATGGCCACCACCGGCCCGAAATCCCCCGGCCCCTGGGCCATCGAGCCCGACCTGGATCGCTGGCAGGTACAGTACCGGGTCAAAAAGGCCCTGGCAGACATCCCCTTCGTCAGTGGCGTGAACAACCACATGGGCAGCGCCGTCACCCCAAACCCGGACCAGATGGCCTGGGTGATGGAGGTGCTCAGCCTCAAGGGGCTGTACTTTGTCGATAGCCTGACCACCGCCGACAGCCGCGCCTATGAACAAGCCCAGGCCTGGGGCGTCGCCAGCCTGAAGCGCGACGTGTTTTTGGACCCGGACCGGGCGCCGGGCACGCTGGAAACCCAGTGGCAGACGGCGTTGGCCCAGGCACACCGACTGGGAGACGTCCTGGTGATCGGGCATCCCTATCCGGAAACCCTGGCGTTTCTGCAAACCGCGCTGCCCGCGCTGTCGGAGCAAGGCATCCAGCTGGTGCCGCTGTCCGCCCTGTTCACGCCGCCAGTATTGCTGGGCCCTGCCGCCCACTCCGCACCCTGAGCGCCGAGTTATCCAAACTTTCATCTTCGGTTAATGCCGGGTTAATTGGCGTGTCTTATCGTCAGGTAAGCCATCCATTGGGGATGGAATGCACCTGAACGGCGAACCTGAGCAACACAATGCCGGGTCACTTCCGACGGACACAGGAGCAAAAACCGCAGGTTCGGAACGGCACCGCGCTCCGGCAGATGATGAGGGACAAATCGATGACAGGCATGCACTCGTGGGACCGGGTGGTAAAAACCACCCACTGGCTGGTGGCAACGCTGTTTCTGGGCAACTATTTCCTGATTGAGGAGGGCAGCGAACTTCACGAATGGGCGGGGTATCTGATTCTGATCGCCCTGTGTGTCCGCTTTGCCTGGGGCATGGTCACCGACTCGCCGGCACGGTTAAGCCGTTTTGCCCCTTCCATCACCGGCGCCATCGCGCACCTTCGCGAGGTGTATCAGACCCGGACCGACAACCACCAAGGCCACAATCCGGCAGGCGCCCTGATGATATGGCTGTTGTGGGCCGGTTTGATTGCGACCGGATTAAGCGGTTGGTTAATGGAAGCCGACCTTCTGGGCGAGCAGGAATGGCTGGAGGAGGTGCATGAAACCTTCGCCAACCTCACTCTGATCGCCGCCACGCTCCATGTCTCGGCCGTGATCCTGATGAGCCGAATTACCGGAAAACCCTACCTGCGTTCCATGACCCGCTAGAAGGAGGGCGCGCTTTAAGGCGCGCCCCGTACGGTGGCCGCTTCCAACTCCGTCAGCACGCTGAGCCAGCTCAGTGGTATAAGAAGCACCGAGAAGACAAAACAATTATTAATAAAGATAATAAAGTTCCATTGGCTCAATATCACTTCAAAATAATCATGTAGAGTAAAAAATATACCTGAGCCAATATTTGAAGCATATTATATTTTCTGGCTCAAGGAGAAAATATGAAAATCTTGAATGAAAATGAGATCACAACAGTCTCTGGTGGTGCTTGGTGGACCCGGGTAGCAGTTGGTATAGCCTCAGCCTATATTCGCAGTTGCGCCAATGACGGCGGATGGTTTTACAATGACGGCGAGTTCCGTCGTTCTAACTTATTGTAGAAGGCGTGGAGGTTACTATGAAGAAATTGACAGAGTCCGAGCTTCACTTGGTCAGTGGCGGGTTCGTACCTTTTGCGATTCAGGCTGCTGTATATATTGCAGGACAGGGTTTTGCAATTTATGGTACATACAATACAGCAAAATTCATTAAACAATGGCGAATGAAACAATGAATAATTAGGGGGCACATACGCCCCCTTACAGAGACTATAACTATGATAGAAGTGGTTCAGACAATCATTATTGTATTTCACAGCCTGATTTTTGCTTTTTACACAGTCACACATGCCATCATACGGCCATTATTACCTGAATTTTTAAAAGAGATTGAAAGTCTCTCCATACAAGAACACATCATAGTTTCTCTTCTTGTTATTGCTATTTGGATTGCTATCCCCACCCTCATCCTCATCTTGGTGTGATTTTC
>CAZWED010000238.1:0-5502 GCA_964632645.1 uncultured Ferrimonas sp.
CCAACAGATCACCCCGCTGGAGATGCAGTGGTACCAGGACACCATCTAGGATCGTTTATGACTCAACAACACACGGATTCCTATTACGCCGCCAGTGCCAACCAGCGTCCGGAGCACCCGCCGCTGAAAGGCCAGATTGAGGCCGACGTCTGTGTCGTCGGCAGTGGCATCACCGGCGCATCGGCCGCTTTGGAGCTGGCCCGCCGCGGTTACAAAGTTGTGGTACTGGAGGGCGCCAAAGTGGGTTGGGGCGCCTCCGGCCGAAGCGGCGGCCAGATGATCTTTGGCTACGCCGCAGAACAGGCCAAGCTGGCGAAACTGGTGGGTAAGGACGATGCCCATAAACTGTGGGAGATCGCCGACGAGGCGGTGTCCCTGACCAAACAGCGCATCGCCGAGCACAACATTGATTGCGACCTGGCGCCCGGCCATCTTCACGCCGCCATCAAGCCCCGCCACATGGATGAGCTCAAAGGCTGGTACGACGAACTGGTGAACGAATACGGCTACCGCAGCGTCGAGATGTGGGACAAAACCAAGCTGCAGAGCCAGATGGCCACCGACCGCTACCTGGGCGGGTTGTTTGACGCCAACTCCGGCCACCTGCATCCGCTGAACTACACCCTGGGTCTGGCCAAAGCCGCCCACGACGCGGGGGCGACGTTTTACGAGCAGAGCCCGGTCACCCGAATCGAACAGGGCGACACCGTCACCCTGCACACCGATCAGGGTCAGGTTCGCGCCAAGTTTGTGGTGATGTGCTGCAACGCCTATCTGGAGGGGCTGGCCCCCAAGATCGAAACCAAGATCATGCCGGTGGGCACCTACATCACCGCCACCGAGCCTCTGGGCGAAGCGCGTGCCAGGGAGTTGATCCACAACAACATGGCCGTGGCAGACATCAATTTCGTGCTGGATTACTTCCGCCTCTCCGGTGACCACCGCATGCTGTTTGGCGGCCGGGTCAGTTACTCCACGCTGGACCCGATCAACCTGGCGGGCTCAATGGCCGCCCGGATGCACACCGTCTTCCCGCAGCTCAAAGGCGTAAAACAGGCGTACACCTGGGGCGGCTACGTCGGGATCACCGTGAACCGGGCTCCCCACTTTGGCCGGTTAGCCAACAACATCTTCTTCGCCCAGGGCTTCTCAGGCCACGGCATCGCGCTGACCGGAATGGCAGGGACTCTGATGGCGGAAGCCGTTGCCGGTACCGCCGAGCGGTTTGACCTGGTGTCGCAGATCCCCCACATGGACTTCCCCGGCGGCCGCCTGTTCCGCACCCCTGCCCTGGTGCTGGCAATGGCTTGGTACCGCATGCGGGATATGCTCTAAGCCCCACCCGACCGACGTCGCCCGCCGCACACCGGCGGGCGACCCACCCCGCCAAAATCCAACCGATTGTTTTATCGGCATTTTCGAAGATAAGTTGGTTCTCCGGATGGGAATGCCGAGGGTATACTCCGAGGTTCACTCTGATAGTACCGACATGGATGGAGGCGTACTGAGCCATGACCGAACTGGCGCACACCAAGGATGGCGCGGATCCCGTTACTGAAGCCTTTTCCACCGCCGCACTCAGTCCCGGCCTCAGCGTTGATGTGGAGATCGAATCCCAGATCAAACCGCAGTTGCGCTGCCGCACTTCACTGGTGGGCTGGCGCAAGGACCGTTACCTGGTACTGCGTCCCAGTGACAGTCAGTACCACCTGTTCTGCAACGAGAGCTACGTCATTCTGCGCTACCTGGTGGACGGCCAGATCTACGCCTTCAAAACCCGCATCCTGGCCACCACGGCCAATCCAGAGCGCCTGATCTTCTGTTACTACCCGGAGCAGGTCACCAACCTCCGCCTGCGGCAGCACACCCGCTATGCCACGCGCCTGTTTGCCCAGCTTGAGCTGGAAAGCAACAGCGCCGAGGGGCTGATCCTCGACATCTCGGCCAGTGGCTGCCAGTTCCTGCCTCGCAGTGCCAGAGCGGAGGACCTGTCAGGCTCTTCGGTCAACGTGGTGTTCCCGTTTCTCCGGCAGGGCCGGGACGTGCTGAAGATCCCCGCTGTGGTCCGCAACCAGCGGATGCTGGACAATGGCATCGGGCTGGGCATCCAGTTTACCGGCTCCGTAGAGGCGGTAATGAAACTGCTGATGCTGGACACCCCGTCCAGCGGCGCTGTCGACAATTAAACAGAATTATCTACATTAGTATTATTTAATTTATGCTTCGGGCAGACTATGCTGGACACTCTGGCCAAAGGAGTTTGCCAATGCGTACCGTCACCCTCGCCCTGCTGCTACTCAGCGGCATGGCTCATGCGAATGAAACCGGGCCCACCCTGCTCGCGCCGTTTAAACAGGAGCTGAAACAGGCCCTGATGGCCGGGCTGGAGCAAGGCCCCGAAGCGGCCCTGATGGTGTGTCAGCGGCAGGCGCCCGCCATCGCCCGGCGCCACTCCGTCGATGGCGTTCTGATGGGACGCAGCAGCGATAAGTTGCGCAACCCCCTTAATCAGCCGCCGGACTGGGTTGTGCCCATTCTCAGCCAGTTCCAATCCGGCGATTTGAGCGCCGTCACCGTTGCCCTGGACGCCCACACCCAGGGTTACGCCGAGCCCATTATGGTGGCCCCGCCCTGTCTGGTGTGCCACGGCAGCGCCATCAGTCCCCAGGTCCAGGCCCTGCTTGATGAGCGTTACCCCGAAGATCAGGCCACCGGCTATGAACCGGGCCAGTGGCGCGGCGCCTTCTGGGTCAGCTACCCGACAGACTGACGCGACCGAAGCGGCCGGCCGATGCTGGCCGTTTTACCCTCTAACAGCGCCCGCTCCCGACGCCTCCTGCCCACACCCCGATACCGCTCTGTGAACTAGACTGGGTAAGGGCAACATCATGGCCACCGCAAACCGCCGTAATCGGTTTGTGGCCTGTCCCATCGGCGACTTGACCTGATCACAGAGAGGCAGTCCCATGAACACCTCACGCAACCTGATATTGCAGCTCACGTTTTTCCTGTTCCTGCTCCCCCCCGCTGTGGCAAAGGAAGTGTCTATCCCCCTGCCGCCCGCCGAAGACTTCACCACCACCATCGATAACCCCTACTGGCCCCTGCCGCTCGGCGCGTCCTTCTTGTACTTCGCCGAAACGGAAGAGGGCTGCGAATACAACAAGGTCTCGGTGGTCAGCAACGGCGATACCGTGATGGGCTATCCGGTCCTGACCCTGCGCGACCAGGCCTGGGTCCATGAACCGGAAGAGGGAGAAGAGTGCGACCCGACACTGGCGGTGCTGGAGGAGGACACCCTCGACTACCTCAGTCAGGACAGCGACGGCAACATCTGGTATTTCGGGGAAGATACCCTGTCCTACGACGATGACGGATTCTGCACCGATGAGGGCGCCTGGCTTGCCGGTGATAACGAGGCCGAGGCGGGCATCCTGATGCTGGGCGCACCGGCCCCGGGTATGCGCTACCGGCAGGAGTACCTGGCGGATGAAGCCGAAGACTGGGGCGCCGTGCTTCGCGTGAACGGGCGTGTCACCATTGAGCTTGGCGATTATCAGGATTGTCTGGTGACCAAGGAGTGGACCCCGCTGGAGCCCGGCGCCATCGAGCACAAGTTCTATTGCCCCGAGCCGGGCAACCCGGGACCCGGCCTGGTCCTGATCGAGGAGCGTAAAGGCAAGAGCGTTTATGTCGAGTACGTTGGTACCGGCGACTTTGGGATCACCGGCGAATATGATCCCTTCCCTGCGTTGGTGTGCCCGCCCGAGTAGGGCCAATTTGCCATCATCGGGTCATCGACGGTAACCCCCCGGGGGCCGCCACCGCGCGCCCCCGATATCCCCCGTTTCGTTTCGGCTACAGGAGCCGCTCCTACAGTCGTTTCTCCGCCACGGCCGCCGCCACGAGGGTACTGAGCAGCCACTGCAACTGCGCCGCTTTCTGCGCAAGCGGATGGCCATCCCGCGACTGGTTGAGCTGGCCCAGGTAATCCATCATGAGCGCGGACAGCGGCCCCGCCAGGGCCGTACAGGTTGGATCCGTCGCTTCTTTGCCAAACGCCGTGCAGAGCCGGGCGGCTATCGCTTCCAACAACCGATGACGGATCAACCGCTGCGCCAGAGGCCAGTCATTGCCGAGCTTATGCGCCAGTGAGCGCCGGGCCGACGTCTTGCCGGTGATCTGTTGCGAAACCCGTACGATGGCCGCGTTGGGCGCCCTGTCCAGCCACTGTGAGGCTTCGGTCAAATCACTCAACAGGGCCTCAATGATCTGGTCGTGCATCGCCACAAACAGATCCAGTTTGCGGGAAAAGTGGCGGTAAAAGGTGGTCTTGCTGACCTCCGAGGCCACCAGGATCTGGCCAAGCGTGATGTCACAGTAATCGTGATCCGCCAGCAGGCGCTGAAACGCGTTCAGCAAGCGATCGCGGCTGCGGGCCGGTTTAGAAGGTGAGGCATCGGAAAAACGTAAGGGAGGCATGGCAGCATGAATGCGAAAACGGCGAGAGCGGCTCAGTATAGCCAGCCCCTTTGAACAGGCAATGCCGAAACCGGGGGACTATGTTCAGGAAAAGTCCCATATGGGACTTTTAGGCGCTTTGGTTTCTGTCAGCCCGATACGGCTTCTCGATAGAGTGCGGCAGCCTATTCCCGGACATTGAGAGCCCTTTATGAGTCAAACCACCATGCCCCGTCGAACCGTGTTAACCGCAGGATTCGCCCTTGCCGCTGCCGCCTCGCTGAGTCCCCTCGGCCATGCGGGGCCCCGGCAATACCGCATCATCGCACTGGCATTCGATGACTATGAAACCCTCGACCTTCACGGCCCCGTCGAAATGCTGGGCCACGTTCCCAACAGCCGCATACAACTGGCCGGCAAGCGCCGGCTGGCCAGAAGCTATCAGGGTCCTTCGGTGCTGTGCGATCTGGACCTGAGCCAAACCTACCCCTGTGACCTGTTCATTATCCCCGGTGGCCTGGGCACGCGTCAGTTGGTGCAGGATGCGGCGTTCATCGACTGGATAACGCGCCAGGCCGAGGTTTCCGAGCGGGTGTTCAGCATCTGCACCGGCGCGGCACTTCTGGCCAAAACCGGCTTGCTTGATGGTCATAAGGCCACCGGCAACAAAATGGCCTTTGACTGGATCCGCACCACCGGCCCTGACGTGCAATGGGTGGGCCGGGCACGCTGGCAGACGTCAGGCAAATACCTGACCTCCTCCGGCGTTTCCGCAGGCACGGATGCCGCGCTGCACCTTATCGAATCGATTCACGGCAAAGATCAGGCCGATCGCATTCAACGCCTCACCGAATACGACCGCAACCCCGATGCCGGAAATGACCCTTACGCGGTGGAAGCGTAAGGGTCGCAGGCCGCTGCACCGCGAACACAACAAAGCCCCCTTTCGGGGGCTTTGTTGTGTTGGTTGGTCCGCCCTTCAGGCGAAAAGCGGACCCTGTGCCGGCTCAGAAAAAGAAGGTGCAGCCAACGCTGTAACCG